>NZ_BCPO01000012.1:0-18091 GCF_016586105.1 Burkholderia sp. E168m15 | reverse complement strand
TTTTGCCATGATTCTCTTCTTTCAAAAATTATCGGTGGGTAGCTACAGATTTACTTCGACTTCGCGCTGATGATCGCTTCAGCAACGTTGCGCGGAGCTTCAGCGTAGTGCTTGAACTCCATCGTGTACGTTGCACGACCTTGCGTCAGCGAACGCAGCGACGTCGAGTAACCGAACATTTCCGACAGCGGCACTTCGGCGCGCACGATCTTGCCGCCGCCAACCATGTCTTCCATGCCCTGGACGATGCCGCGACGGCCCGACAGGTCGCCCATCACGTTGCCCATGTAGTCTTCCGGCGTCTCGACTTCGACAGCCATCATCGGCTCGAGGACGACCGGGTTCGCCTTGCGCATCGCTTCCTTGAACGCCATCGAACCGGCCATGCGGAACGCGTTTTCGTTCGAGTCAACGTCGTGGTACGAACCGAACGTCAGGTGAACCTTCACGTCGACGACCGGGAAGCCAGCCAGCACGCCCGACTTCAGCGTGTCCTGGATACCCTTGTCGACCGCCGGGATGTATTCACGCGGAATCACACCACCCTTGATCTCGTCGAAGAACTCGTAGCCCTTGCCTTGTTCGTTCGGCTCGAGCGTGATGACCGCGTGACCGTACTGGCCGCGACCACCCGACTGCTTGACGAACTTGCCGTCGACATCCTTCGCCGTCGAACGGATCGTTTCGCGGTACGCAACCTGCGGCTTGCCGACGGTCGCTTCCACGCCGAATTCACGCTTCATCCGGTCGACCAGAATTTCGAGGTGGAGCTCGCCCATGCCCGAAATGATGGTCTGGCCCGACTCTTCGTCGGTCTGCACGCGGAACGACGGGTCTTCCTGAGCCAGACGGTTCAGTGCGAGGCCCATCTTTTCCTGGTCAGCCTTGGTCTTCGGCTCGACTGCCTGCGAAATCACCGGCTCCGGGAACACCATGCGTTCGAGAACGATCGGGTTCGCCGGGTCGCACAGCGTGTCGCCCGTGGTTGCTTCCTTCAGGCCGACCGCTGCGGCGATGTCGCCTGCACGGACTTCCTTGATTTCTTCACGCTGGTTCGCGTGCATCTGCAGAATACGGCCGAGGCGTTCCTTCTTGCCCTTGGTCGAGTTCAGCAGCGTGTCGCCCGAGTTGACGACGCCCGAGTACACACGGAAGAAGATCAGCTGGCCGACGAACGGGTCGGTCATGATCTTGAACGCGAGCGACGAGAACTTCTCTTCGTCCGACGCCTTGCGCTCTGCTTCTTCGCCGTTTTCGAGCTCGCCCTTGACCGGCGGGATGTCGACCGGCGACGGCAGGAAATCGATCACGGCGTCGAGCATGCGCTGCACGCCCTTGTTCTTGAACGCGGTACCGCACAGCATCGGCTGGATTTCGCACGCGATCGTACGATCACGCAGCGCCTTGACGATGTCGGCTTCCGGCAGATCGCCTTCTTCCAGGTACTTGTTCATCAGGTCTTCGCTGGCTTCGGCAGCCACTTCGACCATCTTTTCGCGCCATTCCTTGCAGGTCTCCGCGAGCTCTGCCGGGATGTCGACGTAGTCGAACTTCGTGCCTTGCGACGCTTCGTCCCAAATGATCGCCTTCATCTTGATCAGGTCGACGACGCCCTTGAAGTTTTCTTCCGCGCCGATCGGCACCACGACCGGAACCGGGTTCGCCTTCAGGCGCAGACGGAGCTGGTCGTAGACCTTGAAGAAGTTCGCGCCGGTACGGTCCATCTTGTTGACGAACGCGAGACGCGGCACCTTGTACTTGTTCGCCTGGCGCCACACCGTTTCCGACTGCGGCTGCACGCCGCCCACTGCGCAGTACACCATGCACGCGCCGTCGAGCACGCGCATCGAACGTTCCACTTCGATCGTGAAGTCGACGTGGCCCGGGGTGTCGATGATGTTGATGCGGTGTTCCGGATAGTTGCCGCCCATGCCCTTCCAGAAGGCCGTGGTAGCAGCGGACGTGATCGTGATGCCACGCTCTTGTTCCTGCTCCATCCAGTCCATCGTGGCTGCGCCGTCGTGGACTTCACCGATCTTGTGGTTCACACCGGTGTAAAACAGAATGCGCTCGGTCGTCGTCGTTTTGCCGGCGTCGATGTGAGCGCTAATACCGATATTGCGGTAGCGCTCGATAGGAGTCTTGCGAGCCACTTTGATCCTCTACTGGGATGACGTGATGCAGCCCTGCTGCATCACGCCTCAACACAAACGGGCGAGGCGCCTGAAAAGCGCACCCGCCCGGAATTTATTTCCGCAAACAGCCCAGCCAGGCGCTTAGAAACGGAAATGCGAGAACGCGCGGTTGGCTTCTGCCATGCGGTGAACTTCGTCGCGCTTCTTCATCGCGCCGCCACGGCCTTCGGCCGCTTCGGAGAGTTCACCTGCCAGACGCAGGGCCATCGACTTCTCGCTGCGCTTCTTCGCAGCCTCACGCAGCCAGCGCATCGCCAATGCCATACGACGCGACGGGCGCACTTCGACCGGAACTTGATAGTTGGCACCACCAACGCGACGGCTCTTCACTTCGACCACCGGCTTCACGTTGTTGAGCGCAACCGTGAACACTTCCAGCGGGTCCTTGCCACCCTTGGTCTGGATTTGTTCGAATGCGCCATAAACGATGCGCTCTGCGACCGACTTCTTGCCGGACAGCATCAGCATGTTCATGAACTTGGCAACATCAACGTTACCGAACTTCGGATCCGGCAACACTTCCCGCTTGGGGACTTCGCGACGACGCGGCATGATTCTTCCTTTACTTGTTCAGTTGGAGCTGGATTCAGCTCCGCGGCCACCAACAAACCCGATCACATCTTCACGACTAACCAGCTTGGCCGGGTGACCACTTACTCGACAGCACCGGCAATCCGGCACTCCCGCCTTGACCGCCCTGCGGCGATCCCTGATCAAAAACTGCTTACTTGGCAGCCTTTGCACGCTTCGCGCCGTACTTCGAACGCGCTTGCTTACGGTCCTTGACGCCCTGGGTATCCAGCGAGCCGCGAACCATGTGGTAACGCACACCCGGCAAGTCCTTCACACGGCCGCCGCGGATCAGCACAACCGAGTGTTCCTGCAGGTTGTGGCCTTCACCGCCGATGTACGAAATCACTTCGAAGCCGTTCGTCAGACGAACCTTGGCAACCTTACGGAGTGCCGAGTTAGGCTTCTTCGGCGTCGTCGTGTACACACGGGTGCACACGCCGCGACGCTGGGGGCAGTCCTGCAGGGCCGGGCTCTTGCTCTTCGTCGTTTCCGACTGACGGCCTTTGCGAACCAGTTGGTTGATGGTTGGCATTGTTTATTCCTGAAATTGAACAAAATCTGCACGCCGATTTCGGGCAAAGCGAGAATCGACGCACAGTTGACTTCCGAACCGGCGAATCGGGTGCGAACTGTCGAACGCGACTCGGCCGCCGAATACCGGAACCCAGCATGATATTCCGGAAATACCAACTAAGTCAACGGCTTGCGTGATTTGCCGGCTGATCGCGGGGTTTACAGGAGGGGTCGGAACGCTGTGTCAGGCCGATTCGACGACGTCGATGATTTCGTCGCCGAAGCGTTCCAGCTTGCGCACGCCCATGCCGGGGATGTGACGCAGGTCGTCGATCGTCTCCGGCGCGTTGCGCGCGATTTCGGCGAGCGTCGCGTCGTGGAAGATCACGTAGGCCGGCACGCCGTCCGTCTTCGCGGTTTCCGCGCGCCATGCGCGCAGCGCGTCCCACCGTGCGCGCTCGCGGGCGCCCATGCCGGCCGTCGGGTCGACGCGCGTGCCGCTGCGGCTCGACGACTGGCGGGTGCGCTGCGGCTTCACGTAGCGGCGCAGCGTGACCTTTTCCTCGTTCTTCAGCACGGGCTTCGCGGCCTCGGTCAGCATCAGCGCGCCGAAGCCGCCATGGTCGACCGCCAGGTAGCCGTACGCGACCAGTTGCCGGAAAATCGCGCGCCACTCGGGCTCGGACAGTGCCGCGCCGATGCCGAACGTGCTGAGCTGGTCGTGGCCGCGCTGCAACACCTTCTCGGTGCGCCCGCCGCGCAGGATCTCGATCAGGTGGCTCGAGCCGAAATTGAAGCCGCTCGCGCGCTGCGCGCGGAACACGCACGACAGTGCCATCTGCGCCTCGCGCGTCGCGTCCCACGAAGCGGGCGGCTCGAGGCACGTGTCGCAGTTGCCGCACGGCTGGCTCGCCTCGCCGAAGTAGTTCAGCAGCCGCACGCGGCGGCACGAGATCGTTTCGCACAACCCGAGCAGCGCGTCGAGCTTCGACGTCTGCACGCGCTTGTGCGCGTCGTCCGCATCGGATTCGTCGATCATCTTGCGCTGTTGGACGACGTCGCCGAGGCCATATGCCATCCACGCGTTCGCGGGCATCCCGTCGCGGCCCGCGCGGCCGGTTTCCTGGTAATAGCCTTCGACGCTCTTCGGTAAATCGAGGTGCGCGACGAAGCGGACGTCGGGCTTGTCGATGCCCATGCCGAACGCGATCGTCGCGCACATCACGATGCCTTCCTCTCGCTGGAACATTTCCTGGTGCTTCTGCCGCACCTCGAACTCCATCCCCGCGTGATACGGCAGCGCGCGCACGCCCTGCGCCTTCAGCCATTCGGCCGTTTCCTCGACCTTGCGACGCGACAGGCAATAGACGACGCCCGCGTCCGTCGTGCCGTCGGCATTCGTGTGCTCGGCACGGATGAAATCGAGCAACTGCGAGCGCGCGTTGTCCTTTTCGACGATCCGGTAACGGATGTTGGGGCGGTCGAAGCTCGACACGAACACGCGCGCGTCGTCGAGCGCGAGACGATGGATGATCTCGTCGCGCGTGATCGCGTCGGCCGTGGCGGTCAGCGCGATGCGCGGCACCGACGGGAAGCGCTCGTGCAACACCGACAGCTGGATGTATTCCGGGCGGAAATCGTGCCCCCATTGCGACACGCAGTGGGCTTCGTCGATCGCGAACAGGCCGATCTTCGCGCGCTCGAGCAGCTCGAGGAAGCGCCCCGTCATCAAGCGCTCCGGCGCGACGTACAGCAGGTCGATTTCGCCTTCGCGCAGCGCGCGCTCGGTGGCCGCGGCCTCGGCGCCCGACAGCGTCGAATTCAGGTAGGCCGCGCGCACGCCGACTTCGCTCAACGCGGCGACCTGGTCCTGCATCAGCGCGATCAGCGGCGACACGACGATGCCGGCGCCCTGCCCGGCCTCTCGGCGCAGCAGCGCGGGAATCTGGTAGCACAGCGACTTGCCGCCGCCGGTCGGCATCAGCACGAGACAATCGCCGCCGCCGGCGACGTGCTCGACGATCTCGCCCTGCTGGCCGCGAAAGGCGGAATAACCAAAGACTTCGTCGAGTATTTCGAGGGCGCGGGACATGAATAGGAACAGGGACGGCTAAGCGATGAACGCAATTTTAACAACCCGCTCGCGCGACGCGTGGCGAATCGCGCGACGTTGGCCGTTCGGTCAGGGTTCGTTCGCGGGCATCACGGGCCTGCCGCGGTCATGCTGGACGCGTTCGCGGGGCATGCCCCGAGGCGGCGCAGGCACGTCATGCGCGTGAACGAAGGATGAAAAAAAACCGCCCGGCAGAACCGGGCGGTTTCGGTGACAGCGATGATAGCAAGGCAACGCGGCTTGCGCCGCGCCGTGCTTACTCGGCTGCCGGGTGTTGCGGCTCTTCTGCCGGCGCGCTCGGCGTGCCGAAGTCGAATGCCTCTTCCGCTGCGATCTGGTCGAAACGCTCGCGATCCGACGATTCCTTCGCCTTGCGTGCCTTGTGGAACGCGAGACCCGTACCGGCCGGAATCAGACGGCCGACGATCACGTTTTCCTTCAGGCCGCGCAGATCGTCGCGCTTGCCCATGATCGCCGCTTCGGTCAGCACGCGGGTCGTTTCCTGGAACGATGCCGCGGAGATGAACGAGTCGGTCGACAGCGATGCCTTCGTGATACCGAGCAGCACGTTGTCGTACGAAGCCGGACGCTTGCCCTCGGCGATCATGCGATCGTTCTCGTCCAGCATGTCGGAACGCTCGACCTGTTCGCCCGGGATGAAGCGCGTATCGCCGTTGTCGGTGATCTGCACACGACGCAGCATCTGGCGAACGATCACCTCGATGTGCTTGTCGTTGATCTTCACGCCCTGCAGACGGTACACGTCCTGCACTTCGTCGACGATGTAGCGCGACAGCGCCTCGATACCCTGCAGACGCAGGATGTCGTGCGGATCGGCCGGACCGTCCACGATCATTTCGCCCTTGTTGACGACCTGGGCATCGTGAACCAGAACCTGCTTTTCCTTCGCGATCAGGAACTCGTGCTGGTTGCCCTCGAGGTCCGTGATGACGAGACGCTGCTTGCCCTTCGTGTCCTTGCCGAACGACGTCGTACCGGTGACTTCCGCGAGAATGCCGGCATCCTTCGGCGAACGCGCTTCGAACAGTTCCGCCACCCGCGGCAGACCGCCGGTAATGTCACGCGTCTTCTGCGCTTCCGTCGGGATACGTGCGAGCACTTCACCGACCTGCACCTGCTGGCCATCCTTCACGGTGATCAGTGCGCCGACCTGGAAGCCGATCTGCACTGCGTGCTCCGTGCCCGGAATCTTCACTTCCTCGCCGTTCGCGTCGAGCAGCTTCACCTGCGGACGCACGCTCTTCGAAGCCTGCGAACCGCGGCGCTTCACGTCGATCACGACCAGCGTCGACAGGCCGGTCACGTCGTCGATCTGCTTCGCGACGGTCACGCCTTCCTCGACGTTCTCGAACTTCACCGTACCACCGTACTCGGTGATGATCGGACGCGTCAGCGGGTCCCACGTGGCGAGCTGCGTGCCGGCCTTGATCGTCGCGCCGTCGAGCTGCAGCAGCGTCGCGCCGTACGGCACTTTGTGACGTTCGCGCTCGCGACCGAAGTCGTCGGTGATCATCGCTTCGCCCGAACGGGAAATGACGATCTGCTCGCCCTTCGCGTTCGTGACGTAGCGCATCGTCGCCGTGAAGCGGACGATACCGTTGCTCTTCGCTTCGACCGACGAAGCCACTGCCGCACGCGATGCCGCGCCACCGATGTGGAACGTACGCATCGTCAGCTGCGTGCCCGGTTCACCGATCGACTGCGCCGCGATCACGCCGACTGCTTCGCCGACGTTCACGAGCGAGCCGCGGCCGAGGTCGCGGCCGTAGCAGGCTGCGCACAGGCCGTAACGCGTTTCGCAGGTCAGCGGCGTGCGCACGCGCACTTCGTCGATGCCGAGGCGTTCGATTTCCTCGACCGCCGTTTCGTCGAGCAGCGTGCCCGATTCGTACAGCGTTTCCTGCGTTTCCGGATTCACGACGTCCGCGACCGCGACGCGGCCGAGGATACGGTCACGCAGCGCTTCGACGACTTCACCGCCTTCGACCAGCGCCTTCATCGCCACGCCGTTCGACGTGCCGCAATCGTCTTCCACCACGACCAGATCCTGCGTGACGTCGACCAGACGACGCGTCAGGTAACCCGAGTTCGCGGTCTTCAGTGCCGTATCAGCCAGACCCTTACGTGCACCGTGGGTCGAGATGAAGTACTGCAACACGTTCAGACCTTCGCGGAAGTTCGCGGTAATCGGCGTCTCGATAATCGAGCCGTCCGGCTTCGCCATCAGGCCACGCATACCGGCCAGCTGACGAATCTGAACCGCCGAACCCCGGGCGCCCGAGTCGGCCATCATGTAGATCGAGTTGAACGACTCCTGGCGCGTCTCGTTGCCGTCGCGGTCCGTCACCGGCTCCGTCGACAGCTGCTCCATCATCGCCTTGCCGACCGCTTCCGACGTTGCCGACCAGATGTCGACCACGTTGTTGTAGCGTTCCTGCGCGGTGACGAGACCCGACATGTACTGGCGGTCGTACTCCTTCACCTTCTTCGCGGCGTCGCCGACGATCGTTTCCTTCTGCGGCGGCACGAGCATGTCGTCCACGCAGATCGAGATGCCGGCACGCGTCGCGAGACGGAAACCCGACTGCATCAGCTGGTCGGCGAACACCACCGTCGCACGCAGACCGCATTTGCGGAACGCCGTGTTGATCAGGCGCGAGATTTCCTTCTTCTTCAGCGGCTTGTTCAGCACCGAGAACGGCAGGCCGTGCGGCAGGATCTCCGACAGGATCGCGCGGCCGACGGTCGTCGCGTACAGCGTGATCTTCGGCACGAACGGCGGCGCGCCTTCCGACTTGTCTTCGTTGTGGACCATTTCGGTGATCCGCACGTTGACGCGCGAGGCCAGCTCGACTTCCTTGTTCTCGTACGCGCGGATGACTTCCGACACGCCCGTGAACGACAGGCCTTCGCCCTTGCCGTTGACCGCTTCGCGGGTCGCGTAGTACAGACCCAGCACGATATCCTGCGACGGCACGATCGACGGATCGCCGTTGGCCGGGAACAGCACGTTGTTCGATGCGAGCATCAGCGTGCGCGCTTCCATCTGCGCTTCGAGCGACAGCGGCACGTGAACGGCCATCTGGTCACCGTCGAAGTCGGCATTGAACGCCGCGCAGACGAGCGGGTGCAGCTGGATTGCCTTGCCTTCGATCAGCACCGGCTCGAACGCCTGGATACCGAGACGGTGCAGCGTCGGCGCACGGTTCAGCATCACCGGATGCTCGCGGATCACCTCTTCGAGGATGTCCCACACCACCGGCGTCTGGTTCTCGACTTCCTTCTTCGCAGCCTTGATGGTCGTCGCGACGCCCATCACTTCCAGCTTGTTGAAGATGAACGGCTTGAACAGCTCGAGCGCCATCAGCTTCGGCAGACCGCACTGGTGCAGCTTCAGCGTCGGGCCGACCACGATGACCGAACGGCCCGAGTAGTCGACGCGCTTGCCCAGCAGGTTCTGACGGAAACGACCGCCCTTGCCCTTGATCATGTCGGCGAGCGACTTCAGCGGACGCTTGTTCGCGCCCGTCATCGCCTTGCCGCGACGACCGTTGTCGAGCAGCGAGTCGACGGCTTCCTGCAGCATCCGCTTTTCGTTGCGGACGATGATTTCAGGCGCCTTCAGCTCGAGCAGACGCTTCAACCGGTTGTTACGGTTGATCACGCGGCGATACAGGTCGTTCAGGTCCGACGTCGCGAAACGGCCGCCGTCCAGCGGCACGAGCGGACGCAGTTCCGGCGGCAGCACCGGCAGCACTTCGAGGATCATCCACTCGGGCTTGATGCCCGAACGCTGGAATGCCTCGAGGACCTTCAGGCGCTTCGCGTACTTTTTGATCTTCGCTTCCGAGCCGGTGTTCTTCAGCTCGGTGCGCAGCGTCTCGACCTGCTCGTCGATGTTGATCGCGCGCAGCAGTTCACGCACGCCTTCCGCGCCCATTTCGGCACGGAATTCGTCGCCGTATTCCTCGACCTTGTTGTAGTAATCCTCTTCGGTCATGATCTGCCGCGCCTTCAGCGGCGTCATGCCCGGTTCGATCACCACGTACGCTTCGAAGTACAGCACGCGTTCGATGTCGCGCAGCGTCATGTCGAGCACCATGCCCAGACGCGACGGCAGCGATTTCAGGAACCAGATGTGCGCGACCGGCGAGGCCAGTTCGATGTGGCCCATCCGCTCGCGACGCACCTTCGCCAGCGTCACTTCGACGCCGCACTTCTCGCAGATCACGCCGCGGTGCTTCAGGCGCTTGTACTTGCCGCACAGGCACTCGTAGTCCTTGATCGGCCCGAAGATCTTCGCGCAGAACAGACCATCGCGTTCCGGCTTGAACGTACGGTAGTTGATGGTCTCCGGCTTCTTCACTTCGCCGAACGACCACGAACGGATCTTGTCGGGCGAGGCCAGACCGATCTTGATCGCGTCGAAAACTTCTTCCTGTTGGACTTGCTTGAATAGATCGAGCAGAGCTTTCATTGCTTTCTCTCCGTAGTCCGATTAATTGCGGTCGAGATCGATATCGATACCGAGCGAGCGGATTTCCTTCACGAGCACGTTGAAGGATTCCGGCATGCCTGCATCGATCACGTGATCGCCCTTGACGAGGTTTTCGTACACCTTCGTCCGGCCGGTCACGTCGTCCGACTTCACCGTCAGCATTTCCTGCAGCACGTAGGACGCGCCGTACGCTTCGAGCGCCCACACTTCCATTTCACCGAAACGCTGGCCACCGAACTGCGCCTTACCACCCAGCGGCTGCTGCGTGACGAGCGAGTACGGGCCGGTCGAACGCGCGTGCATCTTGTCGTCGACCAGGTGGTGCAGCTTCAGGTAGTGCATGTAGCCGAGCGTCACGCGACGTTCGAACATTTCACCCGTGCGGCCGTCGTACAGGCGGACCTGGTTCTTCGACGGGTTCATGCCGAGCTGTTCGGCGATGTCGTCCGGGAACGCGAGGTCGAGCATCTTGCCCATTTCTTCCTCGGTCGCACCGTCGAACACCGGCGTCGCGAACGGCACGCCTTCGCGCAGGTTCTTCGCGAGTTCGAGGATCTCGTCGTCGGTGAAGCTTTCCAGATCTTCCTGGCGGCCCGACTCGTTGTAGATCTTCGTCAGGAACGTGCGCAGTTCCTCGATCTTCGCCTGACGCTGCAGCATTTCGCCGATACGCCAGCCGAGGCCCTTCGCGGCCCAGCCGAGGTGCACTTCCAGAACCTGACCCACGTTCATCCGCGACGGCACGCCGAGCGGGTTCAGCACGACGTCTGCCGGACGGCCATCGGCCATGTACGGCATGTCTTCGATCGGGACGATCTTCGACACGACACCCTTGTTACCGTGACGGCCTGCCATCTTGTCGCCAGGCTGCAGACGGCGCTTCACCGCGAGGTACACCTTGACCATCTTCAGCACGCCCGGCGGCAGTTCGTCGCCTTGCGTGAGCTTCTTGCGCTTCTCTTCGAACGCGAGATCGAACTGGTGACGCTTCTCTTCGATCGAGTTCTTGATCGCTTCGAGCTGCGCCGCTGCTTCGTCGTCCGCGAGGCGGATGTCGAACCAGTGGTAGTGGTCGAGGTCTTCCAGGTAAGCCTGGTCGATCTTCGTGCCCTTCGCGAGCTTCTTCGGACCGCCGTTCGCGACCTTGCCCACGAGCATGCGTGCGAGACGCTGGAACGCGTCGCCTTCCACGATGCGCAGCTGGTCGTTCAGGTCGAGACGGTAGCGCTTCAGTTCGTCGTCGATGATCTGTTGCGCACGCTTGTCGCGCTGGATGCCTTCACGCGTGAACACCTGGACGTCGATCACGGTGCCGCTCATGCCCGACGGCACGCGCAGCGACGTGTCCTTCACGTCCGAAGCCTTCTCGCCGAAGATCGCGCGCAGCAGCTTCTCTTCCGGCGTCAGCTGGGTCTCGCCCTTCGGCGTGACCTTGCCGACCAGCACGTCGCCTGCTTCGACTTCAGCACCGATGTACACGATGCCCGACTCGTCGAGACGGCCGAGCTGGACTTCCGCCAGGTTCGAGATGTCGCGCGTGATTTCTTCCGGCCCGAGCTTCGTGTCGCGTGCAACGACGTTCAGCTCTTCGATGTGGATCGACGTGTAGCGATCGTCCGCGACCACCTTCTCCGAGATCAGGATCGAATCCTCGAAGTTGTAGCCGTTCCACGGCATGAACGCGATCAGCATGTTCTGGCCGAGCGCGAGCTCGCCCAGGTCCGTCGAGGCGCCGTCGGCCAGCACGTCGCCGCGCGAGACCTTGTCGCCCATCTTCACGATCGGACGCTGGTTGATGTTCGTGTTCTGGTTCGAACGCGTGTACTTGATCAGGTTGTAGATGTCGACACCGACTTCACCCGCGACCGCTTCGTCGTCGTTCACGCGAATCACGATACGGCCTGCGTCGACGTAGTCGACCACACCGCCGCGGAACGCCTGGACCGTCGTACCCGAGTCGACCGCGCAGGTGCGCTCGATGCCCGTACCGACGACCGGCTTTTCCGGACGCAGACACGGCACGGCCTGACGCTGCATGTTCGAACCCATCAATGCACGGTTCGCGTCATCGTGCTCGAGGAACGGGATCAGCGAGGCGGCCACCGACACGATCTGCGACGGCGCGACGTCCATGTACTGGATCCGGTCCGGCGTGACCATCATCGTTTCGCCGGCTTCACGCGACGACACGAGTTCGTCGATCAGCTGGCCGTTCTCGTCGATCGCGGCGTTCGCCTGGGCGATCATGTAGCGGCCTTCCTCGATCGCCGACAGGTAATCGATCTGGTCGGTCACCTTGCTGTCCACGACCTTGCGGTACGGCGTCTCGAGGAAGCCGTACTCGTTCAGG
The DNA here is from genome assembly GCF_016586105.1 of Burkholderia sp. E168m15. Classification (NCBI taxonomy): domain Bacteria; kingdom Pseudomonadati; phylum Pseudomonadota; class Betaproteobacteria; order Burkholderiales; family Burkholderiaceae; genus Burkholderia; species Burkholderia sp. E168m15. The sequence continues at coordinate 5,828 of NZ_BCPO01000012.1, read as the reverse complement.
TGCGCGTACAGTGCGAGCGAGTTGATCAGGCCGATGTTCGGACCTTCCGGCGTTTCGATCGGGCACACGCGGCCGTAGTGGGTCGGGTGCACGTCGCGGACTTCGAAGCCTGCGCGCTCGCGCGTCAGACCGCCCGGGCCCAGTGCGGAAACACGGCGCTTGTGCGTGATTTCCGACAGCGGGTTGGTCTGGTCCATGAACTGCGACAGCTGCGACGAACCGAAGAACTCGCGGATCGCCGACGAAATCGGCTTCGAGTTGATCAGGTCGTGCGGCATCAGGTTTTCGCTTTCGGCCTGGCCGAGGCGTTCCTTGACCGCGCGCTCGACACGCACGAGACCCGCGCGGAACTGGTTTTCCGCCAGTTCGCCGACGCAACGCACGCGACGGTTGCCGAGGTGGTCGATGTCGTCCACTTCGCCCTTGCCGTTGCGCAGCTCGACGAGGATCTTGATCGTCGCGAGGATGTCGTCGTCCTGCAGCGTCATCGGGCCGACGATCTCGTCACGGCCGACGCGGCGGTTGAACTTCATGCGGCCGACCTTCGACAGGTCGTACGCTTCTTCGCTGTAGAACAGACGGTTGAACAGGGCCTCGACCGCTTCCTCGGTCGGCGGCTCGCCCGGACGCATCATGCGGTAGATCGCGATGCGCGCGGCCGTCTTGTCGGTCGTTTCGTCGACACGCAGCGTCGACGAGATGTACGGGCCCTGGTCCAGATCGTTCGTGTAGAGCGTCTGGATGTCCTTGATGCCCGCTTCGCGCAGCTTCTCGAGCACGCTTTCCGTGACTTCGTCGTTCGCGCTCGCGATCACTTCGCCGGTATCGCCGTCGACGACGTTCTTCGCCAGCACGCGGCCGAGCAGATAGTCTTCCGGCACCGAGATGAACTTGGTCTTCGCGGCTTCGAGGTCGCGAATGTGCTTCGCGTTGATCCGCTTGTCCTTCTGGACGATGACCTTGCCGTCGCGATCCGTGATGTCGAAACGCGCGACTTCACCACGCAGGCGCTCGGGCACGAACTCGAGTTGCGCGCCTTCGTCCATCAGCGTGAAGTTGTCGAACACGAAGAAGTTCGCGAGGATCTGCTCCGGCGTCAGGCCGATGGCCTTCAGCAGGATCGTGACCGGCATCTTGCGGCGACGGTCGACGCGGAAGTACAGGATGTCCTTCGGATCGAATTCGAAGTCGAGCCACGAGCCGCGGTACGGAATGATCCGTGCCGAGAACAGCAGCTTGCCCGAGCTGTGCGTCTTGCCCTTGTCGTGTTCGAAGAACACGCCCGGCGAACGGTGCAGCTGCGAGACGATGACACGCTCGGTGCCGTTGATGACGAACGAGCCCGTCGGCGTCATGAGCGGAATTTCGCCCATGTACACTTCCTGCTCCTTCACTTCCTTGACGACCGGCTTGTTCGGCGATTCCTTGTCGAGAATGACGAGGCGGACCTTCGCGCGCAGCGCGGAGCAGTACGTCAGGCCACGCTGCTGGCATTCCTTGATGTTGAATGCCGGCGAGGACAGCGCATAGCTCACGAACTCGAGGCGCGCGAAACCGTTGTGCGAAACAATGGGAAATACCGACGTGAACGCGGCCTGCAAACCCTCAGGCTTACGTTGCGTCGCGGGCACATCGGCTTGCAGAAACGTGCTGAATGATTCAAGCTGGGTAGCCAGCAAGAACGGAACTTGGTGAACGATGGGGCGCTTCGCGAAACTCTTGCGAATGCGCTTCTTCTCGGTGAAGGAATATTGCATACGATCTCCGAATCACGGCGGGTGCTATCGAGGCGGAATACCTGGACGTTTCAAACCCGAGTGTTCACCGACTGAGACCCGATGGCCGTTCGACGGCTTGAACGAGCCGAGAAGCTTGGTGGTTGGCCGCTACCAACCGCTGGCTGACGGCAGCGGATGCCTGTGTTGCCCGCTACCCGACCAAACTTGCCTTCTGCAGTCGCTTCAGAAGACAAAGAGAACCGCCAATCGTGCGTGATTCATCACAACGATCAAGCGGTTTTCTTTGGCTTCTGGGGCCGATTATTCGGGCTCCCGAATGAGTGCCAGAATAACGTCCCCACAAAGCACAAAAAGGCCGGCGGTGAAAATACCGCCAGCCTTCGCACAGCGCGCCGAAACTTACTTGACTTCGACCTTCGCGCCAGCTTCTTCCAGCTTCTTCTTGGCTTCTTCAGCAGCAGCCTTGTCGACGCCTTCCTTGACGGGCTTCGGTGCACCGTCAACCAGGTCCTTCGCTTCCTTCAGGCCCAGGCCCGTCAGTTCGCGAACGGCCTTGATGACCGAAACCTTGTTGGCGCCGGCTTCAGCCAGGACGACCGTGAATTCGGTCTTCTCTTCTGCTGCAGCAGCTGCGCCACCGCCTGCCGGGCCAGCGACTGCCACTGCAGCTGCCGACACGCCAAACTTCTCTTCGAACGCCTTGACCAGTTCGTTCAGTTCCAGAACGGTCATCCCTTCGACTGCTGCCAGGATGTCTTCTTTTGCGATTGCCATTTGAAATACTCCTAAATTGAATTCGGATACAGCCAGCGATCAGTAACGCTGATGCACGTTCGCTTACGCAGCTTCCGCTTGCTTCTTCTCGGCCAGCGCGGCGAGAGCACGCGCGAAGCCCGAAACAGGCGATTGCATAACGAACAGCAGCTTCGAGAGCAGTTCTTCGCGGCTCGGGATGCTTGCCAGCGCTTGCACGCCAGCCTTGTCCATCACCTTGCCATCGAACGAACCAGCCTTGATGACCAACTTTTCATTGCTCTTGCTGAAGTCGTTGACGACCTTAGCAGCAGCAATGGCATCTTCCGAGATGCCGTAGATCAGGGGACCAGTCATCTGCTCTGCCAGCGGAGCAAAAGGCGTACCTTCGACGGCGCGACGCGCCAGCGTGTTCTTCAACACGCGCAGGTAAACCTGTTGCTCACGCGCTTTCGCGCGCAGCTTGGTCAGATCGCCAACCGCAATTCCACGATACTCAGCCAGCACAACGGTCTGGGCCTTCGCGACTTGCGCGGAAACCTCAGCGACGACGGCTTGCTTGTCTTCTCTATTAAGCGGCACGGTTAGCCTCCAGAAACGATACGTTCGGCATGGCCGGTATGGCCGAAACCTCACGTACCTCGTTCAACAACGGCGTCCGACCTCGTTAGGAGTATTTCCACCTCACGCCGCGAATCGCTTCGCGGCCTGGGGCTTCACCACTGCAAAACTTTTTCGGGTTCGCCATCTGCGTTGGCTTGAATTAAGGGATCGCCTGCCTGCTGCGCCCCACCAACGGTCTTTGATAACCGGTTGTCCGCCCTACTGCACGAACAACCGCCCAAAGCCCATGTAGGCCGCTTCGCGAACGAAGCGGCCCGGATACTTGCTTACTGTGCTGCCAGCGTAGCCTGGTCGACACGCACGCCGACGCCCATCGTGCTCGACAGTGCGATCTTGCGCAGGTACACGCCCTTGCTCGTTGCCGGCTTTGCCTTCTGCAGCGCTTCGATCAGCGCCGACAGGTTCGAACGCAGCGCGGTCGGCTCGAACGATGCACGGCCGATGGTCGCGTGGATGATACCGGCCTTGTCGACGCGGAATTGCACCTGACCAGCCTTCGCGTTCTTGACGGCGGTTGCGACGTCCGGCGTGACCGTACCGACCTTCGGGTTCGGCATCAGGCCGCGCGGGCCCAGGATCTGACCGAGCGTACCGACGATACGCATCGTGTCCGGCGAAGCGATCACGATGTCGAAGTCCATCTGGCCAGCCTTGATCTGCTCAGCCAGGTCTTCCATACCGACGATTTCCGCGCCTGCTGCACGCGCCTGCTCGGCCTTTTCGCCTTGCGCGAACACGGCAACGCGAACCGACTTGCCCGTACCTGCCGGGAGAACGACCGAACCACGAACGACCTGGTCCGACTTCTTCGCGTCGATGCCGAGCTGAACCGCGACGTCAATCGATTCGTCGAACTTCGCGCTCGCGCATTCCTTCACGAGGCTCAGTGCGTCTTCGATCGCGTACAGCTTCTGACGATCGACCTTGGCGGCAAATGCCTGACGGCGCTTGGAGATCTTAGCCATTTACACGCCCTCCACAGTGATACCCATCGAGCGTGCGCTACCAGCGATGGTGCGAACGGCTGCGTCCAGATCAGCTGCCGTAAGGTCCGGCATCTTGGTCTTCGCGATTTCTTCGGCTTGAGCGCGCGTGATCGAACCGACCTTGTCGGTGTGCGGCTTGCTCGAGCCCTTGTCCACCTTCGCCGCCTTCTTGATCAGGACGGTCGCCGGCGGCGTCTTCATCACGAACGTGAAGCTCTTGTCAGCGAATGCCGTGATGACCACCGGCACCGGCAGACCCGGCTCCATGCCTTGAGTCTGCGCGTTGAACGCCTTGCAGAACTCCATGATGTTCAGGCCGCGCTGGCCCAGTGCCGGACCGACCGGCGGCGACGGGTTGGCTTTACCTGCAGGGATCTGCAGCTTGATAAAGCCGATAATCTTCTTTGCCATTTGAAACCTCATTGGAACGCCGGGAAGGCGTTCGGTGAGTGATAACGCGCTTTCGCCGCTGGCTACTGACGCTCCTCAACGACCATGACGCGGGCCGTAAGCGCGAAGGTGGGCAGCCGAGGCTGCCCACCGAATCGGGATCAAACTTTTTCGACCTGGCCGAACTCGAGTTCGACCGGGGTGGAGCGGCCAAAGATGGTGACCGACACACGCACCCGCGATTTCTCGTAGTTGACTTCTTCGACGGTGCCGTTGAAGTCCGTGAACGGGCCTTCCTTGACACGCACCATCTCGCCGACTTCGAACAGGGTCTTCGGGCGCGGCTTTTCGACGCCTTCCTGCATCTGCGACATGATCTTCTCGACTTCCTTCGGGGAAATCGGGGTCGGGCGGTTACGCGCACCGCCGACGAAACCGGTGACCTTCGCGGTGTTCTTCACGAGGTGCCACGTTTCGTCCGTCATTTCCATTTCCACCAGCACGTAGCCGGGGAAGAAACGACGTTCGGTCACGGCCTTGTGGCCGCCTTTGACTTCGACCACTTCTTCGGTCGGAACCAGGATCTGACCGAATTTGTCCTGCATGCCAGCACGTTCGATGCGCTCTTGAAGCGCACGTTGCACGCTCTTCTCCATACCGGAGTAGGCGTGCACGACGTACCAACGCTTTCCGCTCGGGGATGCCGGAGTATCGCTCATATCATTTCCAACCCAGAATCGCCGAGAAAATCACCCATTCGATCGATTTGTCGCTCAACCAGAGGAAAATCGCCATCACAAGCACGAAACCGAACACGACGAGTGTGGTTTGCGTTGCTTCCTTGCGGGTGGGCCATACGACCTTCCGGACTTCCTTGTACGAATCCTTGGCAAACGCGATGAGGCTCTTGCCAGGGGCGGACATCAGCCCGACGGCCACGCCGGCGATGATACCTACCGCCAACGCGGCACCGCGGACATACCACTGCTGATTGGTCAGCCAGAAGAAGCCCACGAATCCGGCCAACACCAGCAATACGCCCAGGGCCAGCATCAGCTTATCGCCGGAGGTATTTACAGTTTCGACGGATGGATTCGCCATAACACCTTAAAACAAATGCCACGTGGGACACGTGGCGATTTTTGGCAGGGGCAGAGGGAATCGAACCCCCAACCTTCGGTTTTGGAGACCGACGCTCTGCCAGTTGAGCTATACCCCTAAACCATGTTGGGGCCGGCTGATGCCAGCCCCAAAACTGTCGATCAACGAATAACTGGCTTACTCGATGATCTTGGCGACGACGCCGGCGCCGACCGTACGGCCGCCTTCGCGGATT
>NZ_BCPO01000011.1:0-3662 GCF_016586105.1 Burkholderia sp. E168m15 | reverse complement strand
TTGGCCATTTTCGACTCCCAAAAGGAATTTCACAGGTTGCGCCGCGCGCAAACAAGACACTGACTTTTTACTGCTGGTGCCCATGGGCAGGATCGAACTGCCGACCTCTCCCTTACCAAGGGAGTGCTCTACCACTGAGCCACATGGGCGCTACGCTTCAACTTAGCGGTCTGGAGCGGGTGAAGGGAATCGAACCCTCGTCGTAAGCTTGGAAGGCTTCTGCTCTACCATTGAGCTACACCCGCACGGGCCACTAACGATTCCTTACCGCTCACTGCGCTGATATCTTGGTGGAGGAGGTTGGATTCGAACCAACGTAGGCGTAAGCCAACAGATTTACAGTCTGCCCCCTTTAGCCACTCGGGCACCCCTCCGTAGAGAACTGACGATTATGGGGGTGCATCGCACTCCTGTCAAGCACATCCGGAAGATTATTTTCACTTTCTTCCCGACTTCTGCTTCCCGCCGACCCCGCTCTCGCCCGGCTAAGGCAAGCGCGAGATGTTGCCGATCGGCGCCACATCTTCGTCAGACTCCGCCCTCAACGCCGATCTGCATCAGCGCTGAAAACGAAAGACCGCCATCATACGGCCTCTTTCACACAATGCCAAGCGGATAGACACAAAATTTCGGCAAATTTCGTGCCGGGCGGGTTCGGCGAGCTCGGATGTCGATGGTTCGCGGGAGGCTCGGTGGCGTTTCCGGCGGGAAATAGAGGTTTTAGCGAGCGGCGAGGGCAGCGCCTTCTTGGTTCCCGGTGCCCCGTGCTGACGCGGCTTCCGCCCACCTCTCCCAGCTCCACCACCGAATTCGCTCAGCTGCGTTCGACGACTTCACCGGAGGGCACGATACCGTCTCGAGTCACCCTCCAGCCGGCGGTACAAGTCTCCCTGCGTCCGCGTTTTCTGTAATGGCAATCCTCGTGGTTGCAACGGCACATGCCGCGGCGCCGGAAGAGCCTATAGCGCCTGCCGGGTCCCCGCTGGTGACGGTCCGACAGCCAGGCCCTGCTTACGGCCCCACCGCGCAGCGCCAAGGGCATACTCGACGCCGGGCAAGTATCAATGGTGAAGCAGACGCCTGATGTGGGATGCCCGGGTTTGGCGCACGTCGGCTTGCGCAGCACGACCGATGAATCGAGATGCCGTGGCCCGACCACGTCCCGCAGGATGAATCCGGCGATTCTCTACGCATGCGCTATAGCCGACGACGCGCGCCAGGTCCAGGCATCCCTACGACCCTGCTGCTGCCGCGTCGAATGCTGCTGCTTGGCACCGACGCATCTCGTCGTGCAACCGGCTCACGTCAGTACGTGGTCGCTCATCGCAGCAGATCTTCGGCGTACACGCGATATCGCGACCGCTTTTATGCGCCGTCTCGTCCAACTGAACGCGATTCTCCGTGTCGGATTCTACGTAACCCTTGCCACACCTCACGCTCCCCAAGACGATGGAGAGCCGCGCCGATTTTGGATCTCGCCAGACCCGCAACATGCCGCAGTGCGGCCAGCCTGTTGGTCGAGTCGCTTCTTGCCGCGGCTCAAGCGCGTGCGGCACTCCTCGATGGGGCTCTTTCGACGAGATATGACCCGTTAGATCCAATGGCGCTTAATGGCAATGTCGCGGCTCTGCTGGCGTTCAGTCGCGCGGATTCATGCGACAAGGGGAGCCGGTGCGGTGACTTCCTGTCCGCTCTTGCCAACAACACGTGGAAGGCGGATCGAATGCAAGACGCATCCCGCTGCCACACGAGATATGGAAATTTTGGCAGAAGATGCACCTCATAAGCCGACGATCATCACCGGTTGACTGACTATCAGATGGTGAGGGCTAGGCATGGCTGATCGCGGTCGACGTCGAGCAAGGCCGGAGGGAGGATAGCCGTGGGCGGTTGCCAACGCGGGTTCCCGTTGCGGCTCTGATGGCCACCAGCGAACCAGAGGCGGGCTTCAGCAACACCAATTGCTGGCGACAGACACCCGATAGGCGAGGTTCATTTTGACCTGCTCCCCGCGTTTAGTACGGTGACGGTGTAGAGTCCGTTCCAGAGAGGAACGGCAATGAAAAAGCGATTCACCGAAGAACAGATCATCGGCATCTTGAAGGAAGCCGAGGCTGGCTTGAAGCCGGCGGAGCTGTGCCGCAAGTACGGCATCTCGGAAGCGACCTACTACAACTGGAAAGCGAAGTTCGGCGGGATGACGGTCTCCGAAGCGCAGCGCCTGAAGGAACTGGAGCAGGAGAACAACAAGCTCAAGCGCCTGTTGGCCGAATCAATGCTCGACAACGCCGCGCTGAAGGACCTGCTGGCTCGAAAGTAGCAAGCCCGCAGGCCAAGCGCGAAGCGGTCCGGATATTGATGACCGAACGTGCCATGGGTGTTACCCGAGCCTGCGGGCTGGTAGGGATTTCGCGCTCGCTGTTCCACTACGAATCACGCCGCCGAGTTGACGACGAAGCGCTGACTGGCCGGATGATGGCCATCGCCGCGCAGAAGCGCCGATACGGCTATCGCCGGATTCACGTGCTGTTGCAGCGGGATGGCTGCTTCGCCAACCACAAGCGCATCTAGCGCCTGTACAGCAAGGCGGGGCTGAGCGTGCGCAAGCGGCGACGCAAGCGTATTGCGGCTGTCGAGCGCACGCCGCTGCCGTTGCCAACAGGCCCGAATCAGAGCTGGTCGATGGACTTCGTTTCTGACGGGTTGGCCTATGGTCGGCGGTTTCGATGCCTGAACGTGGTCGACGACTACACGCGCGAGTGCTTGGCCATCGAGGTCGATACTTCGCTGCCGGGCCTACGAGTGCAGCAAGTGCTCGAGCGGCTCAAGGAGATGCGAGGCTTACCCGCATCCATCACGGTCGACAACGGGCCGGAATTCGCTGGTAAGGTGCTGGATGCATGGGCCTACGAAGCCGGCGTCACGCTGTCGTTCATTCGGCCTGGCAAGCCGGTGGAGAATGCCTATATCGAGAGCTTCAACGGGCGGTTCCGCGACGAATGCCTGAACGAGCACTGGTTCGTCTCGATGCGCCACGCCAAGCGGCTGATTGAGGAATGGCGTATCGAGTACAACACCGAGCGGCCTCATAGTTCGCTCGGCTATCTGACGCCTGCGCAGTTCGCCCGGGCGCACGACGCGAAGCAGCAGTTTTTAACCTCGGACTCTAACTGCAGTTCGGACTAAAACCGGGGGCAGGTCATCCGGACGACACAGTTGCGGAGAAGAAATTGCATCTTGATTGAAGATACGATCAATAAGCAATTGAATCGCCGGAGATAGAAGCGATTGAGGGAATGGGATGCTGTGATTGATGGCGTGGGTGAGGTGCTAATGCAGTAGCCTTGGTAAGGCTTCACCCCGCCATGCACATTTCCGCCGCGCCAATGCAAAAACCCCCGCCTGTTCGGGCGGGGGTTTCTGGCTTAGGGAGCCTGACGATTACCTACTTTCACACGGGAATCCGCACTATCATCGGCGTAGAGTCGTTTCACGGTCCTGTTCGGGATGGGAAGGGGTGGGACCGACTCGCTATGGTCATCAGGCAAAGAGCGTTGTTGTGCTGGCTTCGCAGCACAACCAATCTTGGAAGAAGCAGTAATTTTAGGTTGTGTGTATCACACACGAGAATCCAACCGTCCGACGCGCTCTGCAGCGCGAAA
>NZ_BCPO01000010.1:0-26251 GCF_016586105.1 Burkholderia sp. E168m15 | reverse complement strand
GTTTCTGCGAGGAATCTTGAACCCCTCAGCAGCGCTGCGTTTTCAGCAGCAGAGAAGCGAGATTATGAACCGTGTTTCGCAGCTCGTCAACAACTTTCTGAACGACTTCGTTGCGACTGCGGGGCTCAACTTCCGTACCGCCGAGGCTCGCTACCGCCGAACCCCAACAGCACTGCTTCCCTTCCTCCCGCGCCGCGTTTCCGTTAGCGCGAAAGAGGCGTGATTCTAAGCATCCGCCCCCGTCCACGCAAGCCCTTTGTGAAGAAAGTTTGAAAAAGCCTCCGTGCGCTGCCGCGCACGGAGGCCTTGGGCTCGACGAACGATGTCGCGGTGTCGGCCCGCAGGCCGTCGGCAACCTTTCCCTCTATATATAGAAGCGCGTCACTTGCCGCCCACCGCGGCCTGCAGTCGCTCGACCGGCACCGCGTCGGCCATCGCCGTGTAGCCCGCATCGCTCGGATGGATACCGTCGCCGCTATCGTATCGGCGCTGCAGTACGCTCGGGCGCGCCGGGTCGCGCAGCACCGCGTCGAAGTCCACCACGCCGTCGAACCCGCCGCCGCTGCGAATCCACCGGTTCACCTCGAGCCGGATCGCCTCACGTCCGGCCGGCAACGCCGCTGGCGTGAGCGTCGCGCCGAACACCTTCACGCCCTGCCGGTGCGCCGCCTCGATCAGGCGGCGATAGCCGTCGATCAGCGACGCGGCCGTCACCTGCGTATGCGGGTGATCGCAATCGAGCCCCGCGCGCGGCGGCATCTCCGCGAAGTTGATGTCGTTGATCCCGATCAGCACGATCGCCGCCTTCACGCCCGAGCGCGACAGCGCATCGCGCTCGAATCGCGACGCCAGCGACGTGCCGTAGCAAGCGGAATCGCTGAGCAGCCGGTTCCCGCTGATGCCAAGATTCACGACACCGATCGAATCGACGCCCGACGCCGTCAGCCGGCGCGCGAGCGCGTCCGGCCAGCGGCGGTTCCGGTTCACGCTGGAGCGCAGCCCGTCGGTGATCGAATCGCCGATCGCCGCTACGCTGGCGTGCGCGGAGCCGGCTTCGACGGCGAGCTCGGTCACCCACGCATATTGGGTAAAACGGGTCCGGAAGTCGGCGGCACCCGGATCGCTTACGTGATCACCCTGCGCGGACACGTAATTGAACTGGTTCGATACGCGATGCCAGACCGTCATCCGCTGGTCCGGCCCCATCTGGAGACTGATCGCATACGGCTGCGCGGCCGTCACGCCGATCGTCACCGGGTCGCTTTCGAGCTCCGCGCCCGGTGCGAGCGTCACCGACGCCTTGCCGCCGAACCGAACCGGCACCGCCGCACCGCCGGCGAGCGCAGCCCCGTCGCCGGCGCGCGCCAGGCTCGCGGCCTCGACGACCAGCGGCGCGCGACCGTATGCATTGCTCACGCGAATCCGCGCGGCGCGCCCCGACACGGTCGGGTAGACGATCTGGCGCACGGTCCGCCCGGCCACGTCGGGGGCGCGATAAAGCGGCGGCGGCGCGGCGAGATCGGGAATCGGCTGCAGCGCGGTCGCCCATGCGGCGACCCACCCGGCCGGTGCGGCCGACGCCGCAAGCGGCGCCACGAGAACGGCCGCACCCAGCACGGCCGCGGCGAAACTGCTTCGAAATGACATCGGCAAAATCCTCATCGGAAAGCGGGCATTGTGCCGCAGAAGCCGAAGACGCGAGACCACGTGCGGAGCCGTAGCTGCGCCCACCTGACCGCACCCTGACTTCCCTCGTTTACCCGAATCCCACTGCAAATCCGCAAGAAATTTATTAACCGACCGGTCGGTTGGTTTATACTTCGCACACATTCAACCGGACGAGAGCTTTCGCCATGTACACGCAATCCCTCGACATCCCCGGCAACGTCGCGCCGCTCGACGCCGCAGCCGAGTCGCCCGAGCAGGCGCGGTTCGATGCGGTGATGGCCGCGGACGGCAAGATCGAACCGCAGGACTGGATGCCCGACGCGTATCGCAAGACGCTGGTACGCCAGATCTCGCAGCACGCGCATTCCGAAGTCGTCGGCATGCTGCCGGAAGGCAACTGGATCTCGCGCGCGCCGAGCCTGAAACGCAAGGCGATCCTGCTCGCGAAGGTGCAGGACGAAGCCGGTCACGGCCTCTATCTGTATAGCGCGGCCGAAACGCTCGGCGTATCGCGCGACTCGCTGATCGACGCGCTGCACGCCGGCAAGGCGAAATACTCGAGCATCTTCAACTACCCGACGCCGACCTGGGCCGACGTCGGCGTGATCGGCTGGCTGGTCGACGGCGCCGCGATCATGAACCAGATCCCGCTGTGCCGCTGCACGTACGGCCCGTATGCGCGCGCGATGATCCGCGTGTGCAAGGAAGAGTCGTTCCACCAGCGCCAGGGTTTCGACGCGCTGTTGTCGATGATGAAGGGCAGCGACGCGCAACGCGCGATGGTCCAGCAGGCGGTCGACCGCTGGTGGTGGCCGGTGCTGATGATGTTCGGCCCGAGCGACGCCGATTCGGTCCACAGCAGCCAGTCCGCGAAATGGGGCATCAAGCGGATCTCGAACGACGATCTGCGCCAGAAATTCGTCGACGCGACGGTCGACCAGGCCAAGGTGCTCGGCGTGACGCTGCCCGACCCCGACCTGAAATGGAACGAAGCGCGCGGCCACCACGACTACGGCACGATCGACTGGGACGAATTCTGGCGCGTGGTCAACGGCGACGGCCCGTGCAACAAGGAACGCCTCGCGACGCGCGTGAAAGCACACGAGGACGGCGCCTGGGTGCGCGAAGCCGCGCTCGCACACGAAGCGAAGCGCCGCGCCCGCGCCGAACAGCACGCCGCCTGAGCGGCACCCCTCGAATTCAGGAATCTGGAGAAAGTGATGAACAAGGAATGGCCGATCTGGGAAGTGTTCGTGCGCAGCAAGCAGGGCCTCGACCACAAGCATTGCGGCAGCCTGCACGCCGCCGACGCGACGATGGCGCTGCGCATGGCGCGCGACGTGTACACGCGTCGCCAGGAAGGCGTGAGCATCTGGGTGGTGCCGTCGTCGGCGATCACCGCGTCGGACCCGGCCGAGAAGGCCGAACTGTTCGAGCCGGCGGGCGACAAGATCTACCGTCACCCGACGTTCTATACGTTGCCCGACGAAGTCAACCACATGTAACGCCCGCGCCATGACGATCACGCCCGAACACCTCTCCTACGTGCTGCGTCTCGCGGACAATGCGCTGATCCTCGGTCAGCGCAACGCCGAATGGTGCGGCCACGGCCCGATCCTCGAGGAAGACATCGCGCTCACCAACATGAGCCTCGACCTCATCGGCCAGGCGCGCATGCTGTATACGCACGCGGCCGAGCTCGAGCGCCAGCTCACCGGCGCGACGAAGACGGAAGACGATTACGCGTACTTCCGCACCGAGCGCGAGTTCGCGAATTTCACGCTCGCCGAGTTGCCGCACTACGGCCCCGTCTCCGGTACCGCGCACGCCGACAAGGACTACGCGGTGACGATCGTGCGCAACTTCCTGTACGCGGCGCTGATGCTGCACGTATGGAGCGCGCTGGAGACGTCGACCGACACGCAGCTGGCCGCGATCGCCGCGAAATCGGTGAAGGAAACCCGCTATCACGTCCAGCATGCGCGCGAATGGCTCGTGCGCCTCGGCGACGGCACCGACGAATCGCACCGCCGCGCGCAGGCCGCGCTCGACTATCTGATGCCGTACACGCGCGAATTCTTCGCCGCCGATGAAATCGACGACGCGATCGTCGCGGCGGGCATCGGCCCGGCACCGGCCGCGATCGAGGCCGCGTGGCGCGCGGACGTGGACGACGCACTCGCCGAAGCCACGCTCACGCCGCCTGCGCCCGTGAAACATGTGACGACCGGCAAGCAGGGCGAGCATTCGGAACACATGGGCTACCTGCTCGCCGAAATGCAGAGCCTCGCGCGCCAGCACCCCGGCGCGAGCTGGTAACCGGCCCACGCCACGGAGCCCGACGATGTCCGCCCAGACCGCCGCCCCTGTCCACGCCGCGCCCCCCGCGCACCGCGACGATCCGCTGCTCGCCCGCGCGTGGGACGTGCTCGAAGCCGTGCCCGATCCGGAGATCCCGGTCGTGTCGATCCGCGAGCTCGGCATCCTGCGCGACGTCCGCCGCGCGGACGACGGCCAGCTCGAAGTCGTGATCACGCCGACCTACTCGGGCTGCCCGGCGATGTCGCAGATCGCCGAGGACATCGCCGCCGCGCTGCAGGCCGCCGATCTGCCGCCGCACCGGATCGAGACGGTGCTCGCCCCCGCGTGGACGACCGACTGGATCACGCAGGAAGCGCGCGACAAGCTGCGGGCCTACGGCATCGCGCCGCCGGTCGGCCAATGCGGCAGCGCCGCGCCGCGGGAGAACGTCGTGCGCTTCGTGCCGCGGCCGGTCGCGGCGCCCGCCTGCCCGCGCTGCGGCTCCGCGCGCACCGAACGTCTCGCGCAATTCGCGTCCACGGCGTGCAAGGCGCTGTATCGCTGTATCGACTGCCGCGAACCCTTCGACTACTTCAAACCCTACTGAATATGGCGACCCCGCAATTTCATCCGCTGCGTATCCGCGACGTGCGGCCCGAGACCGCCGACGCCGTGACCGTCTCGTTCGACGTGCCGCCCGAGCTGCGCGACGCGTACCGTTTCACGCAGGGCCAGTTCGTCACGCTGAAGACCCACATCGACGGCGAGGAGACGCGCCGCTCGTATTCGATCTGCGTCGGCACGACGGACTATGACCGCGACGGCGAACTGCGTATCGGCATCAAGCGCGTGCGCGGCGGCCGCTTCTCGAACTTCGCGTTCGACACGCTGAAGCCCGGCCACACGATCGACGTGATGACGCCGGACGGCCGCTTCTTCACGCACCTGAACGCCGACCACGGCAAGCAGTACGTCGCGTTTTCCGGCGGTTCGGGGATCACGCCGGTGCTCGCGATCGTGAAGACGACGCTCGAGCTCGAGCCGCGCAGCACGTTCACGCTGATCTACGGCAACCGCAGCGTCGACGCGATCATGTTCGCGGAGGAGCTCGAGGACCTGAAGAACCGCTACATGAACCGCTTCGTCCTCTATCACGTGCTGTCGGACGATCTGCAGGACGTCGAGCTGTTCAACGGCGTGCTCGATCAAGCGAAATGCGCGGAATTCCTCGCGACCCTGACGCCGGCCGACGCGATCGACGAGGCGTTCATCTGCGGCCCGGCGCCGATGATGGACGCCGCCGAAGCCGCGCTGAAAGCGGCCGGCGTGCCGCCGGCGAAGGTGCACGTCGAGCGTTTCGGCACACCGCTGCCGCAGGCCGGCGCACCGGTCGTCGAGATCACCGATCAGACGCCCGCCGCCGACCTCGAAATCGTGCTCGACGGCAAGAAGCGCAAGCTGCGTCTGCCGTACGAAGGCGTGAGCCTGCTCGACGTGGGCCTGCGCGCGGGCCTCGCGCTGCCGTATGCGTGCAAGGGCGGCGTGTGCTGCACGTGCCGCGCGAAGGTGGTCGAAGGCGAGGTGCGGATGGAGAAGAACTACACGCTCGAGGAGCATGAAGTGAAGGACGGTTTCGTGCTGACGTGCCAGTGCCACCCGATCAGCGACAAGGTCGTCGTGAGCTTCGACGAACGTTGAGCGGCGTCGGACCGTCGCGACGCACCGGTTTCTCGTCGTCACACATCTCGCTTACACTAGGGGCCGCCGGCCGGCTGGACATCGCAACGTCCGCCCGGCCGGCGGTTTTCTTTTGTTGACGACAGGCCGATGAGTACCATTCATGTGATTCAGGGCGGCACCGCCGCCGCGTCGCTGCGCGAGGCCCTTGCGCAAGCCGGACGCGACGAGCGCGTCGTCGGGTTGCTCGACGATCTCGGCGTCGGGCCGCTGAAGGGCGTCGACGAGACGCCCGACACGCGCGCCGCCTTCTGGCAGCACGTGCTCGGCGACCAGATTCCCGACTGGAACGCGGAAATCGAGGCCGAATTCGCACGCCTCGACCAGCTCGCGACGGATGCCGGCCAGGTCGTCGTGTGGCACGCGCCGAGCGTCGGCGACAAGCTGCTGCTGCGCCGCGTCGCCTATCACCTGCGCAACGTGCCGCAACGCCTGAACGAGGTACGGCTGTCGGCCGCCGACCTCGACGCCGCGCCGCGCGCAGCGCTGTCGCGCACCGACCAGGCGTGCTCGACCGGGATGTTCTCGCCTGCGGAACTGGCGCGCAAGCGGCCGGCGGCCGCGCCGGTCTCGGTCCTGCGCATCGGCCGCCTCGCGCTCGAATGGCAGGAGGCGAAACATCTGAACGCCGAACTGCGTTATTGGGTCAGCAACACGATCAAGAGCGGCCACTACGCCGATCTCGACGCGCTGATCGTCGCGCGCGCGGCAGTCGACTGGCAGCCCGCGCGGCGCCTCGTCGGCAGCATCATGGCCGCCGCCGACCGCGGCGGCCTGTTCGTCAGCGACGCGATCGCGTGGTGGCGCTGCCGCGAACTCGCGGCAGCCGGCCGGCTCGAGCTGCAGGACGACGCGCCCGACGCCCTCTCTTCCACGCAGGTGCGTGCGGCCCGCGCCGCCGCGCACCGCTAATCTTCCGCATTCGACCATGGCCCGAACCCGAGCGCCCGACCACGAATCCCAGCGCGAGCAGATCCTCGATCTGGCCGCCGAGAAATTCGCGCAGACGAGTTACCCGAGCACGTCGATGTCCGATCTCGCGACCGCGAGCGGCACGTCGAAGGCGCGGCTCTATCACTATTACGAGAGCAAGGAAGCGATCCTGTTCGACCTGCTCGACCGCTACACGAAACGGCTGATGCTGATCATCGCCGAGGTCGAGGGCGCGAGCCAGCGGCGCGGCCTCAGCGAGCGCGACGCGTTCGCCGAACTCGTGCGCGCGTTCCTCGCCGAGTACGAGACGTCGCACAGCCGCCACGTCGCGCTGCTCAACGACGTAAAATATCTGGAGGACGCGCAGCGCGAAATCGTGCTCGATCGCCAGCGCGACATCGTCGCGGCGTTCACGCGGCAGCTCGCGCGCGCCTACCCCGACCGCATCTCGAAGGAAAACCAGACCTCCGTCACGATGATGGTGTTCGGGATGATCAACTGGACCTTCACGTGGCTGAAGCCGGGCGGGCGCCTCGGCTACCGCGACTTCGCCGAACAGGTGATCGACCTGATCGAGCGCGGGCTGTCGACGGCGGCCTGATTGCCGCGCAGCAGCATGCGTTGCGCGCCGGGCACAGTGCGACCGCCCGCCGCGCATTTCATATGATGAATTTTAAATCCGTTTAAAATCAAATAGATATAGAATGAACTAAGCGGATTTAGAATTCCCCCTCAGCACAAACAACGTCAAATACGGGTTTTCCCCAACCCCGCTCGGGTAAAATGCTGTTGCATTGCACAACCCGTTTGTGCGCCCACACTGAGGAACCCACGATGAACACGCAATTCAACGGCCGTGCCGATGCTGTCGGCAAGGTCGGTACTGCGCCGGTTCTCGTCAGGGAACTGGCTTCCAAAGACCGTGAGCAGATGCTCACCCACTTTCTCTCGCTCGACGAAGAGGACCGCCTGCTGCGCTTCGGCCAGATGGTGCCCGACCACGTGATCGAGAACTATGTCCGCACGATCGATTTCGGTCGCGATACCGTGTTCGGCGTGTTCGACCACGACCTCGAACTGATCGGCGTCGGCCATCTGGCCTATCTGCCGGCCGAGGGCGACAAGCGCACGGCCGAATTCGGCGTGTCGGTGCTCGAAAGCGCGCGCGGCCGCGGCGTCGGCTCGAAGCTGTTCGAGCGCGCGGCGATCCGCAGCCGCAACACGCACGTGACGATGCTGTACATGCATTGCCTGTCGCGTAACGCGACGATGATGCACATCGCGAAGAAGTCCGGGATGCGGATCGAGTACGCGTATGGCGAAGCCGATGCGTACCTGTCGCTGCCGCCGGCCGACCACTCGACGATCATCGCCGAAATGCTGCAGGAGCAGGCCGCGGTGTTCGACTATGCGATGAAGCGCCAGGCGCGCCGCACGTCGAAGTTCATCGAATCGCTGATGCCCACCGCGCTGACGGCCTGACGTCGGTAGCCTCGGCCAGCCGGGTTGCGCCTGCGGCGCGCCCGGCGCCCCCTCCTCCCTTCCCCGCCGCGCCAGCTAGCGCACCGAACGAATCGGCAACGCCGTCGTTTCCTTGAAGCAGTCCAGCGAGAAGCTCGTTTTCACGTCGATCACCGACGGGTGATGCAGCAGATGCTCCTGCACGAAGCGGGAGAAATGCGCCATGTCCTCGACCTGCACGCGCAACAGGTAATCCATGTCGCCCGTCATCGCATGGCACGCGACCACTTCCGGCCAGGTCTGCACGGCCGCGCGAAACAGCTCCGCGTGGGTCGCGCCCGCGCGCGCCGACGTCTCGTCGGCCCGCATCGGCGCGAGGCCGCCGCGCTTTTCGAGCCGCACGCTCACGTACGCGAGCAGGTCGAGCCCGAGCTTCTGCGGATTCAGCAGCGCGACGTAGCCGGTGATCACGCCCATTTCCTCGAGCCGCCGGATTCGCCGCAGGCACGGGCTCGGCGACAGGTTCACGCGCTCGGCGATCTCCTGGTTCGACAGGCGCCCGTTCTCCTGAAGAATCGCGAGAATTCGCCGATCGATGGCATCCAATTCGGCTTGCGCCATCTTCTGCCCTCCACTGATTATTTTGAGACTGGAAATTGCGCCATCGTAGGCGCGGGCGATTAAGTTCGCAAGTTTCCGCTCGCGGCCGGCCGCTACACTCTGTCGCATGTCTCGACTCGTCGCGCACGCTCATGGCGGGCACGGCCGTCGACATCGAACCCCGCCGGGCACGCGCACGCCGCCCCGGCCGATCGCCCCGCACAGGAGACACGACATGCAGATCCCCACCTGGGACAACCCCGTCGGCACCGACGGCTTCGAATTCATCGAATACACGGCACCGGACCCGAAAGCACTCGGACAACTGTTCGAACGGATGGGTTTCACCGCGATCGCGCGCCACCGCCACAAGGACGTGACGGTGTACCGCCAGGGCGACATCAACTTCATCATCAACGCCGAACCCGATTCGTTCGCGCAACGCTTCGCGCGGCTGCACGGCCCGTCGATCTGCGCGATCGCGTTCCGCGTGCAGGACGCGGCAAAGGCGTACCAGCGTGCGCTCGAACTCGGCGCATGGGGCTTCGACAACAAGACGGGCCCGATGGAGCTGAACATCCCGGCGATCAAGGGCATCGGCGATTCGCTGATCTATTTCGTCGACCGCTGGCGCGGCAAGAACGGCGCGCAGCCGGGCGCGATCGGCGACATCAGCATCTATGACGTCGACTTCGAGCCGATTGCCGGCGCGAACCCGAATCCGGTCGGCCACGGCCTCACCTACATCGACCACCTGACGCACAACGTGCATCGCGGCCGCATGCAGGAATGGGCCGAGTTCTACGAGCGCCTGTTCAACTTCCGCGAAGTGCGCTACTTCGACATCGAAGGCAAGGTGACGGGCGTGAAGTCGAAGGCGATGACGTCGCCGTGCGGCAAGATCCGCATCCCGATCAACGAGGAAGGCTCGGACACGGCCGGCCAGATCCAGGAGTACCTGGACGCGTATCACGGCGAAGGCATCCAGCACATCGCGCTCGGCGCGAGCGACATCTACCAGGCGGTCGACGGGCTGCGCAGCAAGGAAGTGAAGCTGCTCGACACGATCGACACGTATTACGAGCTGGTCGATCGCCGCGTGCCGAACCACGGCGAATCGCTGGACGAGCTGAAGAAGCGCAAGATCCTGATCGACGGCGCGCGCGACGACCTGCTGCTGCAGATCTTCACCGAGAACCAGATCGGCCCGATCTTCTTCGAGATCATCCAGCGCAAGGGCAACCAGGGCTTCGGCGAAGGCAACTTCAAGGCGCTGTTCGAATCGATCGAGCTCGACCAGATCCGTCGCGGCGTCGTGCAGGACAAGGCCTGACGCTTTCCGCCGCGCGGCGGCGGCGCCGGGCAACCCGGGCGGCCGCACCCTCCGCGCAGCGCAAAGAAAAAGGGCGGGAATCCGAGGATTCCCGCCCTTTTCATATTCCGGCGCAGCCCGCGGGCCGCGCGATCGCATCAACGCACGCTCGCCTTCGACTCGGCGGCACGTTCGGCCGACGGCTGGGCCGCGGCGTCCTGGGCCGGCACGATCTGCTGCATCTGCGCGCCGGCTGCCGCCAGTGCGCTCGCGCCTCGCGCGTGCACCGGGCCGGTCATCGAGAAAAACGCGGCGGACACGATCAGGAAACTCTGGATATGACGTGTGTTCATTGCACCTCCTGTAAAACTGCCGGCGCCTCCCCGACTGCGTCGGCACGAACCCACGCGGCCGGGCACCTCCGGCAGGCCGACAAGATTAACGGCATTTGCCCGAAGATCAACGCGGCTTTACATGCTTTTACATGATGTAACGCATCATCTCGCCCTGTTTCTCAATGTGCGGCCGCCCGTCTCTCCGCGTTGCGACCGATGGGCGGCGGGTTTGCCCCAGTGCTACCATCCCTTAAAACCGGCGAACATGCCGGCCACTGCAGACGCGTCCAAAAGATGCCGACGCAACCGAAGTTTTGGTGATCCCAGACCGGGTGGAGGAGACAGTTAATGAATGCCCCGCTAGACGCAGACCAACGCGCGTCGCTAGAAGCCGCGCTGAAGTCCGTCACGCTTGACGACAAATACACACTGGAGCGCGGCCGCGCGTACATGAGCGGCATCCAGGCCCTCGTGCGCCTGCCGATGCTCCAGCAGGAACGCGACCGCGCCGCCGGTCTCAATACGGCCGGCTTCATCTCCGGCTACCGCGGCTCGCCGCTCGGCGGCCTCGATCTGTCGCTCTGGAAAGCCAAGCAGCACCTGGCCGCCCACCAGATCGTGTTCCAGCCCGGCCTCAACGAAGATCTCGCCGCCACCGCCGTGTGGGGCTCGCAGCAGGTGAACCTGTACCCCGGCGCAAAATACGACGGCGTGTTCGGCATGTGGTACGGCAAGGGCCCGGGCGTCGACCGCACCGGCGACGTCTTCAAGCACGCGAATTCGGCCGGCTCGTCGCAGCACGGCGGCGTGCTGGTGCTCGCCGGCGACGACCACGCGGCGAAATCGTCGACGCTCGCGCACCAGTCCGAACACATCTTCAAGGCCTGCGGGCTGCCGGTGCTGTTCCCGTCGAACGTGCAGGAATATCTCGACTTCGGCCTGCACGGCTGGGCGATGAGCCGCTACTCGGGCCTGTGGGTCGCGCTCAAGTGCGTGACGGACGTCGTCGAATCGTCGGCGTCGGTCGATATCGACCCGCATCGCACCGAGATCGTGCTGCCGACCGATTTCATCCTGCCGGAAGGCGGGCTGAACATCCGCTGGCCCGATCCGCCGCTCGTGCAGGAAGCACGGCTGCTTGACTACAAGTGGTACGCGGCGCTCGCCTACGTGCGGGCGAACAAGCTCGACCGGATCGAGATCGATTCGCCGCACGCGCGCTTCGGGATCATGACCGGCGGCAAGGCGTACCTCGACGTGCGCCAGGCGCTGACCGACCTCGGCCTCGACGACGAAACCTGCGCGCGGATCGGCATCCGGCTCTACAAGGTCGGCTGCGTGTGGCCGCTCGAAGCGCAGGGCGCGCAGGCGTTCGCGCGCGGCCTCGACGAAATCCTGGTGGTCGAGGAAAAGCGCCAGATCCTCGAATACGCGATCAAGGAAGAGCTGTACAACTGGCCCGACGCGCAACGCCCGCGCGTGTTCGGCAAGTTCGACGAGAAGGATGGCGCCGGCGGCGAATGGTCGGTGCCGATGGGCAACTGGCTGCTGCCCGCGCACTACGAGCTGTCGCCGGCGATCATCGCGAAGGCGATCGCGACGCGGCTCGAGAAGTTCGAATTGCCGTCCGACGTGCGCGCGCGCATCGCCGCGCGGCTCGCGGTGATCAACGCGAAGGAAATGGCGCTCGCGAAGCCGCACGTGCAGACCGAGCGCAAGCCGTGGTTCTGTTCGGGTTGCCCGCACAACACATCGACCAACGTGCCGGAAGGCTCGCGTGCGATCGCCGGGATCGGCTGCCACTACATGACCGTATGGATGGACCGCAGCACGAGCACCTTCAGCCAGATGGGCGGCGAAGGCGTGCCGTGGATCGGCCAGGCGCCGTTCACCGACGAAAAGCACGTGTTCGCGAACCTCGGCGACGGCACCTACTTCCACTCGGGCCTGCTGGCCGTGCGCGCGGCGATCTCGTCGAAGGCGAACATCACCTACAAGATCCTATACAACGACGCGGTCGCGATGACGGGCGGCCAGCCGGTCGACGGCGTGCTGACGGTGCCGCAGATCACGCACCAGCTCGCGTCCGAAGGCGCGAAGAAGATCGTGATCGTCACCGACGAGCCGGAAAAGTACGACAGCCAGAACGCGCTGCTCGCGCCGGGCGTGACGATCCATCACCGCGACCAGCTCGACGACGTGCAGCGCGAGCTGCGCGAGATCGAAGGCACGACGATCCTGATCTACGACCAGACCTGCGCGACCGAGAAGCGCCGCCGCCGCAAACGCGGCACGTATCCGGACCCGGCCAAGCGCGTCGTGATCAACGACGCGGTGTGCGAAGGCTGCGGCGACTGCTCGGTGCAGTCGAACTGCCTGTCGGTCGAGCCGCTGGAAACCGAATTCGGCACGAAGCGCCAGATCAACCAGTCGAGCTGCAATAAGGACTTTTCGTGCGTGAAGGGGTTCTGCCCGAGCTTCGTCACGGTCGAGGGCGGCCAGTTGAAGAAGCCGAAGGCGGTGTCGGTCGACGGCAGCGCATTGCCGCCGATTCCCGAACCGACGCTGCCGGCGATCGATCGCGCGTACGGCGTGCTCGTCACCGGCGTGGGCGGCACGGGCGTCGTCACGATCGGCGCGCTGCTCGGGATGGCCGCGCATCTGGAAAACAAGGGCGTGACCGTGCTCGACGTCACCGGCCTCGCGCAGAAAGGCGGCGCCGTGATGAGCCACGTGCAGATCTCGCACGCGCCGACCGACATCCACGCCACGCGGATCGCGATGGGCGAAGCCGATCTCGTGATCGGTTGCGATGCGATCGTCACGGCCGGCGACGAGTGCACGTCGCGGATGCGCCACGACACGACACGGGTGGTCGTCAACAGCGCGCAGACGCCGACCGCCGAGTTCATCAAGAACCCGAACTGGGCGTTCCCGGGCCTGTCCGCCGAGAACGACATCCGCGCGGCGGCCGGTGTTGCGGTCGACTTCATCGACGCGAACCGCTTCGCGGTCGCGCTGCTCGGCGACGCAATCTACACGAACCCGTTCGTGCTCGGCTACGCGTGGCAGAAAGGCTGGCTGCCGCTGACGCTCGCGTCGCTCGAACGCGCGATCGAGCTGAACGCGGTGTCGGTCGAGAAGAACCGCGCGGCGTTCGACTGGGGCCGCCGCGCCGCGTACGACCTCGCCAGCGTGAAGCAGGCCGCGGCCGGCGACGCCCGCCCTGCGCAAGGCGCCACGGTGATCTCGCTGCACACGAAGAAGGCGGTCGACGCGCTGATCGCGAAGCGCGTGGAGTTCCTCACCGCGTACCAGAACGCCGCGTACGCGTCGCGCTATGCGGCCTTCGTCGACAAGGTGCGCGCCGCCGAACGCGCGCTGGCGGACGGCGACACGGTGCAGGAGCCGCTGACCGAAGCGGTCGCGCGCAACCTGTTCAAGCTGATGGCGTACAAGGACGAGTACGAGGTCGCGCGGCTGCAGTCCGACCCCGCGTTCCTCGCGCGCCTGACCGCGCAGTTCGAAGGCGACTGGAAGCTGAAATTCCACCTCGCGCCGCCGCTGTTCGCGAAGACGGACGCCCACGGCCATCTCGTGAAGAAGGCGTACGGCCCGTGGATGATGTCGGCGTTCCGGCTGCTCGCGAAGGCGAAGTTCCTGCGCGGCACGGGGCTCGACCCGTTCGGCCGCACCGCGGAGCGCCGCACCGAGCGCGCGCTGATCGGCGAGTACGAAACGCTGATCGACGAGGTGCTGACCCGGCTGAACGCGGCCAACCGCCCGCTCGCGCTCGAACTCGCGGCGCTGCCGGACGGCATTCGCGGCTACGGCCACGTGAAGGAGAACAACCTGCGTGCGGTGCGGCAGAAGTGGGACACGCTGCTCGCGAAGTGGCGGTCGCCGGCAGGCGGGCAGTCGCACCAGCAGGTCGCGTAAGGGCGCGCGCGGCGGGCATTCGCGGTCTGGACGCCCTTTCCGCGCCACCGTCGCCCTTACGGTTCACGCGAAAAAAAACGCCACGGAACGCAGGTTCCGTGGCGTTTTTCATTGTGCCGCGAGTAACGCGCGGCACACGCGGGCGTGGACTTACTTCGTGTTCACGTTCGCGGCGGCAACGGCCGTCATGTTGATGATCCGGCGCACGGTCGCGGCCGGCGTCAGGATGTGGACCGGCTTGGCGGCGCCGAGCAGGAACGGGCCGACCGTCACGCCTTCGCCGCCGACCATCTTCAGCAGGTTGTACGCGATGTTCGCCGCTTCGACGTTCGGCATGATCAGCAGGTTCGCTTCGCCCGACAGCGTCGTGCCCGGGAACGCCTGCTTGCGGATCAGTTCCGACAGCGCCGCGTCGCCGTGCATTTCGCCGTCGACTTCGAGGTTCGGCGCACGTTCGACGATCAGCTTGCGGGCCTCGGCCATCCGGCGCGACGACGCCGACGGCGCGCTGCCGAAGTTCGAGTTCGACAGCAGCGCGGCCTTCGGCGCGATGCCGAAGCGCTCGATCTCGGCCGCGGCCTGGATCGTCATGTCGGCGAGCTGGTCGGCGCTCGGCAGCTCGTTCACGTACGTGTCGCACACGAACAGGTTGCGGCCCGGCAGCATCAGCAGGTTCATCGCGGCGAAGTGCTCGGCGCCCTTCGCGCGGCCCAGCACCTGCTCGATGAACTTCAGGTGGCTGTGGAACGTGTCGATCATCCCGCAGATCATCCCGTCCGCATCGCCCAGATGGACGAGCATCGCGCCGATCAGCGTGTTGAACTTGCGCATCGCGGCCTTCGCGACTTCCGGCGTCACGCCGTCGCGCGCGCCGATCTCCTGATACGCCTGCCAGTAGCGGTGGTAGCGCGCATCGTCTTCCGGATCGACGATTTCGAAATCGACGCCGGCCTTCAGCTTCGAGCCGATCTTCTGCAAGCGCATGTCGACGACCGACGGACGGCCGACGATGATCGGCTTGGCGATCTTTTCCAGCAGCACGAACTGTGCAGCGCGCAGCACGCGCTCGTCCTCGCCTTCGGCGAACACGATACGGGCCTCCTTCTGCTTCGCGGCCGCGAACACCGGGCGCATCACCATGCCGGTGCGGTAGACGGTCGCGCCGAGCTGCTCGCGGTACGCGTCCATGTCCTGGATCGGACGCGTGGCGACGCCCGAATCCATCGCGGCTTGAGCCACCGCCGGCGCGATCTTGATGATCAGGCGCGGATCGAACGGCTTCGGAATCAGGTAGTCCGGCCCGAATTCGAGCGAATGGCCTTCATACGCCTTCGCGACTTCCTCGCTCTGGTCGGTTTCCTCGGCCAGCTCGGCGATCGCGCGCACGCACGCGAGCTTCATTTCTTCCGTGATCGTCGTCGCGCCGACGTCGAGCGCGCCGCGGAAGATGAACGGGAAGCACAGCACGTTGTTGACCTGGTTCGGGTAGTCCGAACGGCCGGTCGCGACGATCGCGTCCGGGCGCACGGCCTTCGCGTCTTCCGGGCGGATTTCCGGTTCCGGGTTCGCGAGCGCCAGGATCAGCGGGCGCTCGCCCATCGTCTTGACCATGTCCTGCTTCAGCACGCCCGCACTCGAGCAGCCGAGGAATACGTCCGCGCCGACGATCGCGTCGGCAAGCGTGCGCGCGTCGGTGTTCGCCGCATAGCGCTGCTTCGACGGATCGAGGTTGCCGCGCCCTTCGTAGATCACGCCCTTCGAATCGGCGACGAGGATGTTCGACTTCGTGAGGCCGAGGTTCACCAGCAGGTCCAGGCACGCGATCGCCGCCGCGCCCGCGCCCGAACACACGAGCTTCACTTCCGACAGCTTCTTGCCGACGACCTTCAGGCCGTTCAGGATCGCAGCCGACGCGATGATCGCGGTGCCGTGCTGGTCGTCGTGGAAAACGGGAATCTTCATGCGCTCGCGCAGCTTCTGCTCGATGTAGAAGCACTCCGGCGCCTTGATGTCCTCGAGGTTGATGCCGCCGAGCGTCGGCTCGAGCATCGCGATCGCCTCGACGAGCTTGTCGGGGTCGGACTCCGACAGTTCGATGTCGAACACGTCGATGCCCGCGAATTTCTTGAAGAGGCAGCCCTTGCCTTCCATCACCGGCTTCGCGGCCAGCGGGCCGATGTTGCCGAGGCCGAGCACGGCGGTGCCGTTCGTGATGACGCCGACGAGGTTGCCGCGCGACGTGTACTTCTGCGCGTCGAGCGGATCGGCGTGGATCGCCTCGCACGCAGCGGCGACGCCGGGCGAATACGCGAGCGACAGATCGAGCTGGTTCGACAGCGGCTTGGTCGGGGTGACCGAAATCTTGCCGGGTTTCGGGTTCAGGTGATAAGCGAGAGCGGCCTGCTTCAGTTGTTCGTCCATGATTGACCTGCGAGAGACATGCGAAATATTGACGACTCAGTACACAGCACCTTCGGCCGCGTCTGCTTGAATCGAGGGGATGGTCGACTGCGAGACGGCCCGCGACGCGCCGGATCGGCACGCCATCGAACCTTGGCGGATGGCAAGAGGAAGGTCCAAAGTACTGAACGATTTCTTAGGGCCGCCTAGTGTACACCCCCTAAATGACCTCCGTTGGTGCACCGCCGCATCCCCGGCATCAGCATCGGATGGTCGTGCCCCGTTTGTTTCGCCGGTGGTGAGCGGCATGGCGAACCCGCGCGAATTCCGCCGAAAACCGGCCTGAATCGGGTAAAATAGCGGGCTACGCGCGCAGCGATGCGATTGGTCCGCCGATCGCGCCCCGGCCCTTCGGGCAGGTTCCCCTTGCTGCGCCACCGGGCCCGCGCCCGCTCCTCGCTCATCACCCAAGGAATGCCCATGACAGGCTACGATCGTCAGTCGATCTCGGATACGACCGCCAAAATCCTGCTCGAAGTGCAGGCGGTGCACTTCAATGCCGAAAAACCGTTCATCTTCACGTCCGGCTGGGCAAGCCCCGTCTATATCGACTGCCGCAAGCTGATCTCGTATCCGCGCGTGCGCCGTGCGCTGATGGAAATGGCGGAAACGACGATCACGCGCGACATCGGCTTCGAGCAGATCGACGCGGTGGCGGGCGGCGAGACGGCCGGCATCCCGTTCGCGGCATGGATCGCGGACCGGATGATGGTGCCGATGCAGTACGTGCGTAAAAAGCCGAAGGGTTTCGGCCGCAACGCGCAGATCGAAGGCCATCTGGAAGAAGGCTCGCGCGTGCTGCTGGTGGAAGACCTGACCACCGACAGCCGCAGCAAGATCAACTTCGTCAACGCGCTGCGCACCGCGGGCGCGACGGTGAACCACTGCTTCGTGCTGTTCCACTACGACATCTTCAAGGAAAGCGTGTCGGTCCTGAAGGACATCGACGTCGACCTGCACGCGCTCGCGACGTGGTGGGACGTGCTGCGCGTCGCGAAGGCGTCGGGCTACTTCGAGACGAAGACGCTCGACGAAGTCGAGAAATTCCTGCACGCACCGGCCGAATGGTCGGCCGCGCACGGCGGCGCGACGGCCCCGAAGGAATGACGCCACGCCGGCACGCGTGCCGGCGCACTGGCCAGGAAAACCGCCTGCTTGATCGCAGGCGGTTTTTTTTCGTCCGTCGACCGGCGCGCTGACCGATCGCAATCGCGCGCGACGGCGGGCGTCGCTCATCGAACCCTAATGCTAGACTTGATCCATCGCCGCCCTCAGCGCTGCGGGCAACATACAACGCCAACAATGCCGGGCGGTTCGGCCCGGCCCACGTGACGGGAGAAGCGCCATATGCGTGTGGATCGCCGGATCACTCCGCCTGCGCCATCGGGTCGTCCTTCTCCGTTTCTCCTCTCCGCCCTCCTGTGCGCCGCCGTTTTCGCGGCGCTGCCCGCGCGTGCCGAAGGCCCGTTCACCGTGACGAGCGACGACCTGACGCCCGGCGCGCGCGTGCGGCTCGCGAACGTGTTCGATCGCGGCGACTGCAAGGGCGCGAACCGCTCGCCGCAACTCGCATGGCACAACCCGCCGCCCGGCACGCGCGGCTATGCGGTCACGATCTTCGATCCCGACGCGCCCGGGCACGGCTGGTGGCACTGGGCCGTCGCGGGCATCCCGGCGACCGTCACGAGCCTGCCGGCCGACGCCAGCGCCTCCGGCTTCCTGCGCCGCATCGGCGCGAGCGAGGCGCGCAACGACTTCGGGCTCGACGGCTACGGCGGCCCGTGCCCGCCGCCCGGCAAGCCGCATCGCTACGTGATCACCGTCTACGCGCTGAAAGGCACCGACCTGCGCGTCTCGCAGGGCCGCCCTGCGCCGATGTTCGAGCACGAGATCGGCACGCTCGCGATCGGCACCGCGCAACTCACGGTCACTTACGGGCAGTAGCCACGTCCTGCGGGGCACCGCCGCCGCGATTGCCGGCCACCGCGAATTTCAGTGCGCCGCGCACGCACGTTGTCTCGTCATTTCGGCTTGCTAGACTCGTCGTCACCGGTCACGGCATGTCCTGCCGCGCGACCGTCGCGCCGCCTGCCGGCGACGCGTGACGCGGCGAGCCTGCGGTCCGCCGTTCCCGTCCCTTTCCGGAGAACGCTTCATGTCGAACATCGTCATCGTCTATCACAGCGGCTACGGTCATACGCAGAAACTGGCCGAAGCCGTGCACGCGGGTGCGCAGGATGCCGGCGCGAACGTACGCCTGATCGCAGTCGGCGACCTCGACGACGCAGGCTGGGCCGCGCTCGACGCGGCCGACGCGATCGTCTTCGGCGCGCCCACTTACATGGGCGGCCCGTCGGCACAGTTCAAGCAGTTCGCCGATGCCACGTCGAAAGCGTGGTTCACGCAGAAGTGGAAGGACAAGATCGCCGCGGGCTTCACGAACTCCGCGACGATGAACGGCGACAAGTTCTCGACGATTCAATATTTCGTCACGCTGGCGATGCAGCATGGGATGGTGTGGGTCGGCACGAGCCTGATGCCGGCGAACTCGAAGGCGGCCACGCGTAACGACATCAATTACCTCGGCGGCTCCACGGGCCTGCTCGCGCAATCGCCGGCGGATGCGACGCCCGACGAGGGGCCGCTGCCGGGCGACCTCGAGACCGGCAAGGCATTCGGCCGGCGCGTCGCCGAAGCGACGGCGCGCTGGGACGCCGGCGCCCGCTGAGCACGCCCCCTCCCCGGCCCGCGCGCGGGCCGGCGGGCGTCAAACGGACACCAGGACGGCCCGCGGGCCGTCTTTTTTTCGCCCCGCGCGGTGCAGTGCCGCCGGATGACGTCTTAAAATGGCGGTTTCAGGGCGCCGCGGCTCCCGTTTCATTCAGTGAGAGCGAAATGAGCACCAAAGTTTTTGTCGACGGCCAGGAAGGCACGACCGGCCTCAAGATCTTCGAATACCTGTCGGCACGCAGCGACATCGAGATCCTGCGCATCGATGAAGCGAAGCGCAAGGACGTCGACGAGCGCCGCCGCCTGATCAACGCGTCGGACGTCACGTTCCTGTGCCTGCCGGACGTCGCGTCGCGCGAATCCGCGTCGCTCGTCGAGAACCCGAACACCACGCTGATCGACGCGAGCACCGCGTTCCGCACGAGTCCCGACTGGGCGTACGGCCTGCCGGAGCTGACCCGCGCGCAGCGCGAGAAGATTCGTACGTCGAAGCGCATCGCGGTACCCGGCTGCCACGCATCGGCATTCGTGCTCGCGATGCGTCCGCTCGTCGATGCGGGCATCGTCGCGCCGACGTTCGCCGCGCACAGCTACTCGATCACCGGCTACAGCGGCGGCGGCAAGTCGATGATCGCCGAGTACGAAAGCGCCGCGCCGGGCGGCAAGCTCGCGAGCCCGCGCCCGTACGCGCTCGGCCTCGCGCACAAGCACCTGCCGGAAATGGCCGCGCACACGGGCCTCGCGAACGCGCCGATCTTCACGCCGATCGTCGGCCCGTTCCTGAAGGGCCTCGCGGTGACGACCTACTTCACGCCCGAGCTGCTCGCGAAGCGCGCGACGCCGCAGGACGTGCAGCGCGTGTTCGCCGAGTACTACGCGGACGAGGCGTTCGTGCGCGTCGCACCGTTCGACGCGGAAGCCAACCTCGACAGCGGCTTCTTCGACGTGCAGGCGAACAACGACACGAACCGCGTCGACCTGTTCGTGTTCGGCAACGCGGAGCGCTTCGTCACCGTCGCGCGCCTCGACAACCTCGGCAAGGGCGCGTCGGGCGCCGCGATCCAGTGCATGAACCTCAACATCGGCGCGGCCGAGGACGCGGGCCTCAAACGCTGATTCAGCATCGCATGCCATGCAAAGCCGGCCACTGGCCGGCTTTTTATTTACCCGTATCAGGCAATATATAAAAACACCGGATCGCGCCTTTACAAATATTTACAAGCTTTCCATTGCGCGATTACAAGTGAATTAATCCAGCCCCTCCTCATCCAGTCAATCCCGAATAGGGATAAACCGGATACCCGTCGATTTAAACACTGCCGTTATACGCAGGAAGGCGCTGCGAGAGCGTGCCGGGCGTCGCGCATCCCCCACTCCGGCAGCTTTCGGCAGCCTGTCTCGCGTTTAAATTCTTACTCATTGCCTTATCGGGCAAGGATTCAAATCGCAGCTCCCGTTTCAATCGCCTTTTTTAGACGGGTTCATCAATTGACAGCAAAAACCCAGGCAGCGACATTAGCTCGCACAATTAAACGATTGGAGACAGCGGCATGTCGCACGCCTTATCGAAGGGGGTGGCAACGGCCTTTGCCATTGCCCCTTTCCTGGTTGCATGTGGTGGGGGGGACTCCGGCGGCGCGCTCGCGCCGATCAATGCGCCCCAATGTTCCGGCTCGAGTTGCGGCACGCAAGGGCAGCCGCCTTCGCAGCCGATCAACGGCGCACTATGCCCGGCCAACGCGGATATCGTGAAGAGCACGTATCTCGGCGGCGCGGGGAGCGGCGAGATCGTCAGCGTCAACATCGACGCGGTCGCGATGACGTACACCCTCAAGTGGCTTGAATCGCCGATTCCGCTGAAGACCGGCACCGTCACGCCGAGCCGCGTCGGCACGACCATCACCGGCAAGGTCATCCACCCGCCGACCGGCACGCTGCCGACCGCCGAGCAGACGCGCTGCGCGTTCGTCCTCACGCCGGGCACCGGCCCCGCGCCGGACGGCTCGACCTATTCGACGGCCGCCGACTTCAACCAGGCGAACCCGCCGATGCTGCTGGTCGGCATGGGCGTGGCGGGCGGCGGCATTCCCGGCGCGACGATCCAGTACGACGGGCTGACGATCATCCCGGGCGTCGTGCAGAACGTCGGCCAGGTGCCGAACCGTCACTTCGACTTCTATCCGTTCCTCGGCTTCGCGAACACGACGACCGACCTCTCGAAGCTGCCGGGCACGTACAACGCGCTGCTCTATCACCTCGTGCCGTCGGGCAACTACGCGACGAAGGGCTCGAACTCGAGCGAGACGTTCGACGCGAACGGCGCGTGCACGTCGAGCGGGTCGGGCGGCTGCCAGACCACCGGCGATCCGTGGAAGACGAGCGCGAACGGCGGCTACTTCGACAGCACCAAGGCGCCGCAGACGCTGCCGCAGACGCAACTGCCGATCGTCGGCGCGACCGGCAAGTCGGCGACCGCGCACATGGTGATCGGCCAGCTCAACGGCGCGACGGTGCCGGTGATCGTGCGCACGGGCAACGTGAACCTCGGCACGCCGCCGCTGCACCTCGACGCGCAGGTCGACGACGAATCGGGCATCGCGGTGCTCGGCGCGGCGACGGCCGTCACGTCGGGCACGATCGATGGCGGCTACGCGGGCGCGGACTCCAACTTCAAGTACACGGCCGCGCTGATCCGCGGCAGCAACGCGTCGTTCATCAACCCGTCCACGCAGGCCGAGGAAGACGGCTTCACGCTCGACTACGGCCAGACGACGCCGGGCCTGCTGAACGCGAAGACCACCCCGCCGAGCGGCGCGAGCTACCCGTCCGCATCGGGCGTGGTGATCGCGACGGGCGGCCTGTATGCAGCGCTGATCCAGGGCACGGTGAACGGCGGCGTCACGTCGACGTCGGCGAATTCGACGACGTCGTCGACCCCGTACTTCGGCGTGGGCGCGCAGATCAGCAAGTAGCGATCGAGGGCGCGGCGGCCGGCCTGCCGCCGCGGATGGCAGGGAAGGCACGAAGGCGCTCGGCACGGCGCAGGCAGGACGAGTACGACCAACAGAAGCGGCCGACAGGGAGCTGGCCGCCGCACAAAGACAAATCTGGAGGAGCAACATGAAGCGCAACCTCATTCTGGCGGCGGCCCTTGCCGCCCCCCTTCTTTCCGCATGCGGCGGCGGTAGCGACAATCCGCCCCCGCTCGTCGAAGACCGGCTTTGCCCCGCCACGCTCGACTACAACACCGTGTTCACGGGCGGCGCGGGCAGCGGCGAACTCGCGAAGGTCCAGCTCGACACGACCAAGATGACCTGGCAGGTCACCTATGTCGAATCGGCGGTGCCGCAAAAGACCGGCACCGTCACGCCGACGCGCGCGGGCACCGTCGACAGCGGCACGCTCACGCAGGAAACGCTGCTGCCGACCAACAAGCTGAACCAGTGCGCATTCCGCCTGAACGGCGCGAGCCTCGACGCGTCGCGTCCGGCGCGCATCTTCGTCGGCTTCGGCGTCGCCGGCGGCACGATTCCCGGCAAGGAGATCCAGTTCGACGGCGTGCTCGGCCAGGCCGCGGTGCCCGACACGAAATTCCCGTACTACCCGTTCATCGGCTTCTCGTCGATCGAAACCGACATCACGAAGGTCGCGGGCACGTACAGCCACATCGGCTTCGGCGAAGTGCCGTCGCAGAAATTCGGGCCGGCGTCGATCGACGCGAAGGTGACGATCAACGCGGACGGCACGTGGACCAAGTGCGACACGACCGGCCAGTTCGCCGGCGCCGCGTGCGCGCAGCAGGGCACGAACTTCGTGCAGTCGGCCGACGGCAGCGGCGCGTTCCAGTCGAACAACTACGCGAGCCAGTTGAAGCCGACGCTGTCGGCCACGCCGCAGGGCAAGGGCTTCATGATCGTCGGCAAGCTGCGTAACCAGCTCGTGCCGATCCTCGTGCGCACGGGAGTCGCGAACCCGAACCCGACGCCGGACAGCAACGGCGTGCCGGGCCTGACCGCCGACGACGAATCGAGCATCTCGATCCTCGCGCCGCAGACGGCCGTCGCGGCCGGCTCGCAGAACGGCGAGTACATCGGCGTCGACAGCCAGTTCGATTACCGGACCACCGCGCTGATCGACAAGCAGGCCACGCTGCTCGATCCGTTCCAGCCGTCGCAGGCGTCGCTCGCGACCGCGCTCGACCTCGACTACACGCAGAAGGTGCCGGGCACGGTCACGACGATCCACACGGGTTCGGGCAGCACGTCGCCGACCGGCAAGTTCATCTTCTCGGGTGGCGTGTTCGGTTTCCTCGACAACGCCGGATCGACGCCGTATTTCACGATCGGCGCATTCGTCCAGTAAGCGGAGGGGAAAGCCGTGATGAAGAAAACCCTTCTCTGCGCGGCGGCCGGCGCCGCCGCAGTGGCGCCGCTCGCGGCGCACGCGCAGAGCGCCGGCAGCAACGTCGTCACGCTGGGCTGGTTCCACATCATGCCGCAGCAGAGCAGCACGCCGATGACGACCAACGTCGCGCCGACGCCGATCAACACGCCGCTGCGGCTGCCACCGTCGTTCACGTCGGCGGGCACCGGGCTGCACACGAGCGGCGCCGACACCGTCGGCCTGACGGTCAGCCACTTCCTGACCGACCATATCGCGGTGACGTCGGTGGCCGGCGTGCCGCCGGTGTTCAAGGTGTCGGGCCAGGGCACGATCAAGCCGCCGGGTCCCGCCGGCGCGCTCGGCACGCAGAACATCGGGCTGGGGTCGGTCAACCCGATCGTGAAGAGCGTGCGGCAGTGGAGCCCGGCGGTGATCCTGCAGTACTACTTCGGGCAGGCCACCGCGAAGTTCCGGCCGTTCCTCGGCCTCGGCGTGTCGTACAACTGGTTCAGCGACCTGCAGCTCAACACGAACTTCATCAAGCAGACGCAGGACAACCTCGGCGCGATCCTCGCGGCGGGCGCGGGCAAGCCGGGGACGACCTCGGTGGAAGCGAAGGCGTCGTCGTCGTGGCAGCCGGTGTTCAACGCGGGCCTGCAGTACAACCTGACGGAACACTTCGGGCTGATCGCATCGGTGACCTACATCCCGCTGAAGACGACGTCGACGGTGACGATCAAGGCGGCGGACGGCTCGGTGCTCGCCGAGTCGAAATCGGACCTGAAGGCGGACCCGATCATCAGCTACGTCGGGATGACGTACAAGTTCTGAGCGCGGCGAGAAGCCGGCGAATGGATGGTCGCGACAAAATCGCAGGCAAAAAAAAGCCCGCCTAAGTGGCGGGCTGAATCCATATCAGAGGAGACATGGAGGAGACAGTTCCAATCATATCGAATCGGTTTCCGCAATGCAACATTTCCGTAGAGAAAATAAGGATTTTCCCTCGAATGCGGCCTCTAGTTCGCCGTGACGGCACCTGACCCCTTTCCATTCTCCCGCTCGAGCACCTCGCCCAGCGCGTCGCGCAGCAGCGCGGCGGGCCGCGCCAGCCGGCCCGGCAACGTGCCGTGCACGAGCCACACGTTGATCCGCGTTTCCAGCCCCGCCGTTTCCACCACCCGCAGCGCCTCGCGATGCGCGCTGCGCGCCAGCGCGTTCGGCGGCGCGATGCCGATGCCGGCGCCGCGCGCGACGAGCGACAACTGCAACTCCGAGCCGAATGCCTCGACCGCGACGTCGAACGGCAGCCCGGCCGCGCCGAGCGCGCGGCTCAGCGCCGAACGCATTCCGCAGCCGTCCTGGCTCAGCACCCACGGATAACCCGACAGCGTATCGAGCGACAGCGGGCCGTCCGGCAGCGGGAAATCGCGCGCGGCGACGAGCACCGTCGGCTGCGTGGCGAGCAGCGTCGCCGTCAACGCGTCCGGCAGCGCCGCGCTAGCCGGCACCATCACGGTCGCGACGTCGAGCGCGCCGCGCTCGATGCCCTGCACCAGCGCCGGCGACCAGCCGGCCGTCACGCGCAGCGTGAGGCGCGGAAACGCGTCGCGCAGCCGGTCGATCGGCCGCTCCAGCGCGAGCTCCGACAGGAACGGCGGCACGCCGATGCGCAGCTCGCCCGACGGCTCGCTGTCCGGCGCGCCCGCCGCCATCAGTTCGTCGACGGCACCGAGCACGTTGCGCGCGAGCGCGTAGACGTCGCGTCCGGCCGCGGTCGGCTTCAGCGGCTTGCTCTGCCGTTCGAGCAGCGGCACGCCGAGCAAGGTTTCGAGGTTCTGCACGCGCCGCGTCAGGCCCGGCTGCGTCAAGTGGAGCTTCGCCGCTGCGGCGACCATCGACCCGCTGTCGACGACCGCGACGAACGCCTGGAGATCACGCGTATTCAAAACAAACTCGCATAATCATGTTAGACATATTTCAATTGTCGCATAAACATCAGGCACCTACGATGGGAGTTCCTTCGATTTCCAGCCCTGGCTTCCGATGAACTGCCCTGCCAACCGTTGCTCCGCCCCCGTTTCGCCCGCCGTCGCCGCGCCGCCCGCACTGAGCACGGGCATGACGCTGTTCTTCGCCGCGACAGTCGGCGTGATCGTGATGGACCTGTTCGCCGCGCAGCCGCTGACCGGCCCGATCAGCGCGGACCTGCACCTGCCGCCCGGCCTCGCCGGCCTCGTCGCGATGCTGCCGCAGCTCGGCTACGCGGCCGGGCTCGCGTTGCTCGTGCCGCTGGTCGACCTGCTCGAGAACCGCCGCCTGATCGTCGCGACGCTCGCCGTCTGCGCGGCGGCGCTCGCGCTGCCCGCCTTCACGCAGTCGGGCGCCGTGTTCC
>NZ_BCPO01000009.1:0-25814 GCF_016586105.1 Burkholderia sp. E168m15 | reverse complement strand
GCAACGTGATGAGCGGGCTGATGCTCGGCATCCTGCTGTCGCGGCCGCTCGCGAGCCTGATCGCGGGCTCGGCCGGCTGGCGGGCGTTCTATCTGCTGGCCGCGCTCGCGGACGCGGCGATCGCCGTCGTGCTCGCGCTGCGCCTGCCGGCGCGTACGCCGTCGATCACCGCCAGCTACCGCGCGTTGCTCGCGTCGATGGGACGCCTGCTCGCCGACGAGCCGGTGCTGCGCCGGCATGTGCTATCGGCCGCGCTCGCGATGGCCGCGTTCAGCGCGTTCTGGACCGCCGTCGGGCTGCGGCTCGCGCAGCCGCCGTTCGCGCTCGACCTGCACGGCATTGCGCTGTTCGCGTTCGCCGGCGCGAGCGGCGCGATCGTCACGCCGCTCGCCGGCCGCGCGGGCGACCGCGGCCACGGCCCGGCCGCGCAACGGCTCGCGCACGGCACGATGCTCGCGGCGCTCGTCGTGCTCGGCGTCGCCGGCGCCGGCTGGTTCGGCTTCGATGCGCACGCGCATCGCGGCGTTGCGCTCGCGCTGCTGGCCGGCGGCGCGGCGCTGCTCGATGCGGGCGTCATCGTCGACCAGACGATCGGCCGCCGCGCGATCAACCTGCTGAACCCGGCCGCGCGCGGACGCCTGAACGGGCTGTTCGTCGGGCTGTTCTTCGTCGGCGGCGCGCTGGGTGCGGCGCTCGCGGGCAGTGCATGGGCCTGGGGCGGCTGGAGCGCGGTGTGTGGTGTCGGGTTCGCGTTCGCCGGTGCGGCGGCCGTGTTCGGGCTGATGGCCGGCCGCGGGGCCGGCGCGGCGGCGTGGGATCGGCCGGGTGCGTGAGCAAACATGAGCGGGCATGAGCGCGCGTGATGCCAGCGGCGGTGAAGCGACGATGAATCGGCGCCAAAAAGCCGAACGCCCCGCCCTCTCGCGAGGGACGGGGCGTCCGGTACCGCGTGCTCGGTCCGGAATCAGTGCCGAACCAGCGCCATCATCGCGCCGAAGCCGACGAACAGCCCGCCCGTCAGCCGGTTGAACACCTTCGCCACGCTCTGGCTCTTCAGCGTGGCGCCGATGCGCGTGCCGAACGACGCGTACACGAGATACCAGCTCACCTCGATCACCGCGAACGTGACGACGAGGATGCCGAACTGCGGCAGCGTCGGCTCGGCCGCGTTGATGAACTGGGGCAGCAGCGCGGCCGCGAACAGGATCGCCTTCGGGTTGCTGCCCGCGACCAGGAAGCCATTGCGGAACAGCACCGCGCGCGAGGCCGATGCCCCTTGCGACACGGCGTCGACGTCGGCCGCCGACACGTCGTCCACGCGGGCGCGCCACGCCTTCACGCCGAGATAGACCAGGTAGGCCGCGCCCGCGAAGCGCAACGTATTGAACATCGCCGGCCATGCCTCGAGCACCGCGCCGAGCCCCGCCGCGGAGACCGCGAGCATCAGCACCAGCGCGCTCAGGCAACCGGCCATCGTCGCGGACGAGCGCCGCAACCCGTGCCGCGCGCCGTGCGTCATCACGAGCAGCATGTTCGGGCCCGGAATCGCCGATACGACGAACACCGTCGCCACGAAAAGCCACCACGTATGCAAGTTCATGACTGCCTCTGCCTCAAATGTAGGGGGAAACGAACCGCCGATTATGCCGTGCGGATCGCGCTTTTGTCGCGCTGCTATGGCGTGTCAGCGGCCGGCGCGGCGCAGCGCGACCTCGCCGAGCACCGCGAAATCCTGGTCGCCGCCGCCGTGCGCGAGTGCGTCGAGCAGGCTGTCGCGCACGACGCTCGCCACCGGCAGCGGCACCGACGTCGCGTCGCCGGCCTCCAGCGCGAGCCGGACGTCCTTCAGCCCGAGCCGCGCCTTGAAGCGCGCGGGCTCGTAGCGCCGCTCGGCGATCATCGCGCCGTAGCCTTCGTAGACGGGCCCCGGAAACACGCTGCTGGTGATCACGTCGAGGAAATCGCGCATCGCGACGCCGTGCGCGCCGAGCAGCGCGGACGCCTCGCCGAGCGTCTCGATCGCCGACGCGAGCGTGAAGTTCGCGGCGATCTTCGCGACATTCGCGTGCTGCGGCAGCGAGCCGAAGCGCCAGGTCTTCTGGCCGATCGCGTCGAACAGCGGCTGCACGCGGTCGATCGCCTCGGCCGGGCCGCCCGCCATGATCGTCAGGCGCGCGGCGGCCGCGACGTCGGGCCGCCCCATCACCGGCGCGGCGACATAGTCGATGCCGCGCGACGCATGCGCGTGCGCGAGCGATTCGGCGAGCGCGACCGACACCGTCGCCATGTTCACGTGGATCAGCCCGCGCGGCGCCTGGGCCAGCAGCGCGTCGTCGAACACCGCGCGCGCGGCCGCATCGTCGCCGAGCATCGAGAACACGGCGTCGCCGCGAAACGCGTCGGCCGGCGTGTCGACGATCTGCGCGCCGAATGCCGCGAGCGGCTCGGCCCGCTCGCGCGACCGGTTCCAGACCCGCACCGTGTGGCCCGCCTTCAGCAGGTTCGTCGCGATCGCCTGCCCCATTTCGCCCAGCCCGATAAACCCGAGATCCATGTCCCGCTCCTTCGCTCCGTGAAGCCGCGAGTTAAACACAGATGCCGGCGCGCTGCAGCGCCTGCCGCCGGCCGGGCGCGGTGCGATACTGCACGGATGGCGACTGCACGGATGGCGACCGCGACCTTCCGCTTTCACGGCGAACTGAACGCCTTTCTCGCGCGTCAGCAGCGCGACCGGGCGTTCGAACACGCGTGTGCCCGCGATGCGACGGTGAAGCATGCGATCGAGGCGCTCGGCGTCCCGCATACCGAAATCGGCCGGCTGTACGTGAACGACGCGCCGGCCGCGCTCGACCGGCCGCTCGACGACCGCGACCGCGTCGAAGTCTTTCCCGAACGCGCACGGCCCGCGGCCGACGGGGCAACCGGACTATCAGCGGCGTCATGGCGTTTCGTCGCCGACGCGCATCTCGGCGGCCTCGCGCAACTGCTGCGCCTCACCGGCTTCGACACCTGCTACGACAACCACTACCGCGACGACGAACTCGCGGCGCTGGCCGAGCGGGAGCAGCGGATCGTGCTGACGCGCGACCGCGAGCTGCTCAAGCGGCGCGCGGTCGTGCGCGGCTGCTACCTGCATGCGCTGCAGCCGGCCGACCAGTTGCGCGAACTGTTCGAGCGGCTCGATCTCGCGCCGCACATGCGGCCGTTCCGGCTGTGCCTGCGCTGCAACGCGCCGCTGCATCCGCTCGACGCGGCGGCCGCCGCGCCGCGCGTGCCGGCCGGCGTCCGGCTGCGCCACCGGCGCTTCGCCGCATGCGACGTGTGCCGGCGCGTGTTCTGGGAAGGTTCGCACTGGCGGCGCATGCGCGCGGTGGTCGACGCGATGCGCACGCCATCGCCCGTCCGGCGCGACGGAGCGGGCGGACCCGACGAATCCGGCCCCTGAAAAAACAAAACCCCGCATGCCGGAGCATGCGGGGTTGGCCGACCGATGACCGGCAACGCCGGCCGTGGCGGTGAGCCGCTTAGTTCTGCGTGCCTGCGTCGTTGGTGCCGGCGGCCGATGCGGCTGCAGCCTTCGCCTGGCCCTTCTTCGAACCGTGGTGCTTCAGCTGGTGCTTCGGCTTGCTGTGATCCTTCTTGGCCGGTGCCGAAGCGGCGGCCGGCGTGTCGGCTGCCGGCGCGGACGCCTGTGCGAATGCCGAAACCGATGCGAGAGCGAATGCTGCGGCGATGATCGAAGCGAGCGTCTTCTTCATTGTTCTTCCTTTAGCGGAGAAAAAATCAAACGTACCGGTAATTAGAGATGCGAGGCATTCGCATCGGAGCCCCAGGCCGCGCGGCCGGCTTTCGCCGTTCCGTCGCGACAAAACCTGACGCACTGGTTCCATAACGCACCGCCTTCGCGGCAAGTTGACACGTTGCTTGCATCCTCGGGTTTCCCCGGGGGCGGGTGCGTCAGCCGGCCCCGCGCGGGCCGGACGCGCCGCCGCCACACGATGCCGCAAACCGGCTCGCGCGGCGCCGGGGCGACGCTTATACTGGCGTCCATCCGTCCCTTTCCCAGGAAACCGGATCGCGGCCGGTCACACGACCGCCGCCGTCTCGAGGCGCTCAAATTGCCCGACCACAATCTGGACAAACTGAAAATCGACCGGCGTCCGATCGCACCGGTGCCGCGCCGGCGCCGGTGGGCCCGCTACGCGGTCGCCGCCGCGCTGATCGTCATCGCGATCGGCGCCGGCCTCGCCCTCACCGGCCGGCCGACCGTCGACACCACGTCCGTCACGTCCGCCTACCCGTACCAGAACGACACGCAGCTCAATGCGACCGGCTACGTCGTGCCGCAGCGCAAGGCCGCGGTCGCGTCGAAGGGCCAGGGGCGCGTCGAATGGCTCGGCGTGCTCGAAGGCACGCGCGTGAAGCAGAACGAGATCATCGCGCGCCTCGAAAGCGACGACGTGCAGGCGTCGCTTGCGCAGGCGCGCGCGCAGGTGCAGGTCTCCCGCGCCAACCTCGGCGTCGCGCAGGCCGAACTGAAGGACGCCGAGATCGCATTGCGCCGCACGTCCGCGCTCGCGCCGAAGGGCGCGGTGCCGGCCGCGCAGCTCGATATCGACACGGCGCGCGTGAACAAGGCGCGCGCGACGTTCAATAGCGACCAGGCCGCGATCGTGTCGGCCGAAGCGAACGCGCAGGCCGCGCAGGTCGCGGTCGACCAGACGGTGATCCGCGCGCCGTTCGACGGCATCGTGCTCGCCAAGCATGCGAACGTCGGCGACAACATCACGCCGTTCTCGTCCGCGTCGGACAGCAAGGGCGCGGTCGTGACGATCGCCGACATGGAGACGCTCGAAGTCGAGGCCGACGTCGCCGAATCGAACATCGCGAAGATCCGCGCCGAGCAGCCGTGCGAGATCCAGCTCGATGCGCTGCCCGACCTGCGCTTCGCGGGCCGCGTGTCGCGCATCGTGCCGACCGTCGACCGCTCGAAGGCCACCGTGCTCGTGAAGGTGCGCTTCGTCGATCGCGACGAGCGCGTGCTGCCCGACATGAGCGCGAAGATCGCATTCCTGTCGAAGCCCGCGACAGCGCAGGACCGGCAGCCGGTGACCGCCGTGCAGGCGAGCGCCGTGGTCGAGCGCGACGGCCGGCCGGTCGTGTTCGTCGTGAAGGACGACGCCGTGCATGCGGTGGCCGTGACGAAGGGCGCGCGGATCGGCGAACTCGTCGCGGTGCGCGGCGTGAAGCCCGGCGACACGGTCGTGCTCGCGCCGGGCGCGAAGCTGAAGGACGGCGCGAACGTGACCGTCGCGAAGAAGTAGCGCGCGTGAACGCCACCCCGCCGCCCCTCGTCGAGCTCAGCCACGTCGCGAAGTCGTACCGGCGCGGCAACCAGATCGTGCCGGTGCTGACCGACATCTCGCTCGACATCGGCGAAGGCGACTTCGTCGCGCTGATGGGGCCGTCGGGCTCCGGCAAGAGCACGCTGCTGAACCTCGTGGCCGGCATCGACCGGCCCGACAGCGGCGAGCTGCGGGTCGGCGGCCTCGACATCTCGCAACTCGCCGAGGCGCAACTGGCCGAATGGCGCGCCGCGAACGTCGGCTTCATCTTCCAGTTCTACAACCTGATGCCCGTGCTCACCGCGTTCGAGAACGTCGAGCTGCCTCTGATGCTTACGCCGCTGTCGCGCCGCGAGCGGCGCGAGCGCGTCGAGCTCGTGCTCGACATGGTGAATCTCGGCGATCGCACGAGCCATTACCCGTCCGAGCTGTCGGGCGGCCAGCAGCAGCGCGTCGCGATCGCGCGTGCGCTGATCACCGATCCGGTGCTGATCGTCGCCGACGAGCCGACGGGCGACCTCGACCGCGCGTCGGCCACCGACGTGCTCGCGATGCTGCAGCGGATGAACGCCGAGCTCGGCAAGACGATCATCATGGTGACGCACGACGCGCACGCGGCCGGCGCCGCGCGCTCGCTCGTCCATCTGGAAAAAGGAGAGCTGATCGATGGGCACGCCGGCTGACCGGCGACGGGAGCGCGCGCGATGTTCGTGCTGAAGCT
Source organism: Burkholderia sp. E168m15 (assembly GCF_016586105.1). Lineage (NCBI taxonomy): Bacteria > Pseudomonadati > Pseudomonadota > Betaproteobacteria > Burkholderiales > Burkholderiaceae > Burkholderia > Burkholderia sp. E168m15. The sequence continues at coordinate 19,748 of NZ_BCPO01000009.1, read as the reverse complement.
GATCGCGCGCAACGCGCTGCGGCACCGGCTGCGCACGCTCTTGACCGTGCTCGGGCTCACGATCGCCGTACTCGCGTTCGGGCTGCTGCACACCGTCGTCGACGCGTGGTACGCGGGCGCGGCGGCCGCGTCCAGCGGCCGGCTCGTCACGCGCAACGCGATCTCGCTGGTGTTTCCGCTGCCGGTCAGCTACGAGAACCGCATCCGCGGCGTGGACGGCGTGACGGCCGTGGTGCGCTCGAACTGGTTCGGCGGCATCTATCGCGACCCGAAGAACTTCTTCGCGAGCTTCGCGGTGTCGGACAACTATCTCGACCTGTATCCGGAATTCATCCTGCCGGCGCCGCAGCGCGCCGACTACGCCCGCGACCGCCGCGGCTGCCTCGTCGGCCGCCAGCTCGCGACGCAGTTCGGCTTCAAGGTCGGCGACGTGATTCCGCTGAAGGGCACGATCTATCCGGGCACGTGGGATTTCGTCGTGCGCGGCATTCTCGACGGTCGCGACGATTCGACGATCACGCGCCAACTGGTGTTCCACTGGGATTACCTGAACGAGACGGTGCGCAAGCGCACGCCGAAGCAGGCCGACCAGGTCGGCGTGTTCGTGCTGGGCGTCGCTAACCCCGACGACGGCGCGTCGATCGCGCGCAACGTCGACGCGGTGTTCAAGAACTCGCTCGCCGAGACGCTGACGGAGACCGAGCAGGCGTTCCAGCTCGGCTTCGTCGCGATGTCGAACCAGATCATCGCGGCGATCCGGCTGGTGTCGTACGTGGTGATCCTGATCATCATGGCCGTGATGGCCAACGCGATGGCGATGAGCGCGCGCGAACGCACGGCCGAATACGCGACGCTGAAGGCGCTCGGCTTCGGCCCCGGGTTCCTCGCACTGATCGTGTTCGGCGAATCGGTCGTGATCGCGGTGGCCGGCGGCGGGCTCGGGATTCTCGCGACGCCGCCCGCTGCGAGCCTGTTCAAGCAGGCGGCCGGCGGGATCTTCCCGGTGTTCAAGGTGTCGACCGAGACGGTCATGCTGCAGGCCGCGTGTTCGGTCGCGGTCGGCTTCGCGGCGGCAATCGTGCCGGCGTGGCAAGCGGCGCGCGTGCGCGTCGTCGAAGGCCTGCGGGCGATCGGGTAGAGAGAGGCGCGCATGGCGATCCCGCTCACCTACATCGCGCGCAACCTGTGGACCCGGCGCCTGACCACCGCGCTCACCGCGGGCGGGATGGCGCTCGTGATCTTCGTGTTCGCGACGGTGCAGATGCTCGATGCGGGCCTCACGAAAACGCTCGTGTCGACCGGCGAACCCGACAACGCGGTGGTGATCCGCAAGGGCGCCGAGACCGAGATCCAGAGTTCGATCGACCATCAGCAGGCCAATGCGCTGGAGATGCATCCGGCCGTCGCGCTCGGCCCCGACGGCCGGCCGCTCGTGTCGAAGGAAGCCGTCGTGCTGATCTCGCTCGTGAAGACGTCGACCGGCAAGCCGTCGAACGTCGTGATCCGCGGCGTGTCGCCGGCCGGCCTCGCGCTGCGGCCGCACGTGAAGCTCGTGGCCGGCCGCCCGTTCGCGCCCGGCTCGTCGGAGATCGTCGTCGGCAGCGCGATCGCGAAAGGCTTCAGCGGCACCCAGCTCGGCGACCGCCTGCATTTCGCGCAGCGCGACTGGACCATCGTCGGCATCTTCGATGCGGGCGGCAGCGGCTTCGATTCGGAGATCTGGGGCGACGTCGACCAGTTGATGCAGTCGTTCCGGCGCACCAGCTATTCGTCGATGGTGCTGCGCATCCCGAGCGCCGACGGCTTCGCGCGCTTCAAGGCCGACATCGACGTCGACCCGCGGCTGACCGACGAGGCGAAGCGCGAGCAGACCTTCTACGGCGACCAGTCGAAGGCGCTGTCGACCTTCATCAACATCCTCGGCATCACGCTGTCGACGATCTTCTCGATCGCCGCGATGATCGGCGCGATGATCACGATGTATGCGTCGGTCGCGAACCGCGTGGCCGAGATCGGCACGCTGCGCGCGCTCGGCTTCAAGCGCACCAACGTGCTCGCCGCGTTCCTGCTGGAGGCGCTGCTGCTCGGCTTCGTCGGCGGGGTCGCGGGGCTCGCGTGCGCGTCGCTGATGCAGTTCGCGTCGTTCTCGACGACCAACTTCCAGACTTTCTCGGACCTGTCGTTCCGCTTCGTGCTGACGCCCGCGATCGTCGTGAAGACGCTGCTGTTCTCGCTCGTGATGGGGCTCGTCGGCGGGTTCCTGCCGGCGATGCGCGCCGCGCGATTGAAGATCGTCGACGCGCTGCGCGCGCAGTGACGCGCGCCGCCGCTCACGCTCGACGTTCGCGCGGCACCCACGCGCCGTGGAACCCGGCCGGCACGCGGCGCGGCAGATGCACGGTCGCGACCGGTCCCGCGTCGATCGCGCGCGCATCGAGGATCACGACGTCGCTCGTATCCGTCGCCGCGCGGTAGACCATCACCAGCAGCCAGCCATCGTCCTCGTCGGCGCCACCCGGGCGTGGCACGAACACCGGCTCGCCGTTCTGGTCGCCGGCCGGCACCGCGTAGTGCATCGTCGTGCCGCGCACGTGATCGAAACGCATCACGCCGCGCATTTCCGCGTTGTTCGGCTGCTCGACCGCATACAGATAACGGTAGCGGCGCCCGGTGCGGCTTTCGTTGATGCGCGGCAGCTCGATGCCGCCGTCGGCGAGCGGCCCTTCGTCGATCAGCCCGTTCGCCGTATCGATCACGTAGCGCCACAGCTCGCCGACCGGGTTGTCGGCGAAGCGGCCCGTGCGCGCGTCGAGCCGCAGGAACGACGGATAGCGCACCGCGTCGAGCACGAGGCACGACGCGTCGCAGTCGTACGCGTTCACGACGTGCTGGATGAAGCACGGCTCGACGCCGAACCAGCGCACGTCGCCGCCGTGGCGCGGCAGCACGCCGATGCGCGCGGGCCGATCATCGTGCCAGCGCAGCGGCATCCGGTGGCCCTGCTTCAGCAGCGAGAAGTCGTAGCCGACGTTCAGGTCGAGCAGCAGGCTGCGGGTTTCGGTGATCGCGAGGTCGTGCATCATCGACGGCGCGCCCAGTTCGATCTCGAGATCGACGCGCGGCACGCCCTGCGCATCCACGACGCCGTAGCGCAGCCACGGTGCGCGCCAGTCCGCGCGGAACATAATCAGCTCGCCGGTTACCGGGTCGACCTTCGGATGCGCGGTCATCGCGCCGTCGAAGCCCGCGTGCCGCGCGGGCACGCCGAACGAATCGAGCGCGGCGGTGATCGCGAGCGGCGCGCCGCCCTCGGCCAGCGCGAGCAATTCGCCCGCATGCTGCAGCACGTTCACGTTCGGATTGGTGTCGGGCAGATGCGGCACTTGCCCGGGCGCGTGGACGGCCGCCCAGCGCCGGGTGCGCGCCCAGCGGTTCCGGTAGCCGGCCGCGCGGCCGTCGTCGAACGCGATCGCGTGCAGCATCGCGGCCTCCGGCCACCACGACAGCATGTCGTTGCCTTCGAAGCGGCCTCCCGGCGGGTTCGGGCCGTTGCGCAGCAACGTGCCGTCGAGTTCGCGCGGAATGGCGCCCGTCACGCGCAGCTCGACGATGTCCACTTCGTCGGCGACCGGCGCGAGCGCGCCGCGGTTGAGGTCGAATACGGTCATCGCGTCGGCGCTCCGTCAGCAGTCTTCGGCGACCGGCGGCAGATCGCCGCGCGCCAGGGCAAGCGCATGGTCGCGCACGTCGTCGGGCCAGCCGGCGATCAGCTCGGCCAGCCGCGGCGGATCGTTCGCATACAGCGCCCGCGCGGCTTCCTCGAAACCAGGCAGGTCGCCCGCCATCGCCGACATGAAGTGGTACGCGCGCGCCTGCGCGTCGCGCTGCCGGTCGGCCGCCGCGTGCGTGCGCCGCGCGTCCTCGACGAGCTTGCGCAGCGCCACCGACGCGCCGCCCGGCTGCGCGCCGAGCCATTCCCAATGACGCGGCAGCAGCGTGACCTCGCGCGACACGACGCCGAGCTTCGGCCTGCCGCGGCCGCGTTGTTCGCCCGCGCCCGCGCCGGCCGGCTCGCCGACGCCGCCCGACGCATCGTCCGATGGCGCCGCATAGCGCGCGCGGATGTCGTCCGCCGTGCCGCGCAGGTCGAGGTCGATCGAGCGGCCCGTCGCGTCGTCGAAGATCAGGATCGAACCGGGCATCGCGGCGCCGGCCGCCTGCCGGACCGCGAGCGCGACCGTCGCGAGCGGGCCCGATGCGAGCCGCCGGTGGCCGTCGAAGGCCGTGTACGAAGGAAGGAGTGTGGAAGAGGTCATCGTGGTCGCCCGCAGGCTGGAATCGGAATGACGCTATTTTTATCCGGGTATTAATTGGATGTCAATATTATCCGGGTAAAAACTGTCGCCAGCATGTTCCGTCCTGTGGAGCGACCGGCTTGCCGATCACACCGCCCGCGCCGACGCCAGGATGCCGCGCGCGCTGGCCAGCGCGTCGTCGAGCGACACATGCCCTTCGAACGCGGAAGACGCCGGCGGCGGCAGGTTCTCCTCGATCGCGTGCGCGAACCGCACGCCGGCATCGTCGGCAAGCCGCGCGCGCAGCGCGGCGACGCACGGGAACGCATCGCGCTCGAACACCGCGTGATAGTCGGCCCAGCGCGCGATTCCCGTGAAGTACGCGTCGGCCAGCGTGCGCCGTGCGCCCAGCAGCCACGGGCCTTCGCCGCGCTCGAGCAGCGCTTCGAGCTGTCGGTGCGCCTTCAGCACCTTGCCGCGGCCGTACGCCTGCAACGCCGCTTTCTCCGCGCCTTCGGTGTCGTGTTCGTACACGTACCACAGCGCGCCGAACGCGTTGAAGAACGTCGTGTTCAGCCACGCCAGCATCCGGTTCAGCCGGTCGAAATCCGCGCTGCCCTGCCGAAACGCGAGGCCGCTGTCGAGCGCCTGCGCGCCGATATGGCCGAGGATCGCGATGCTTTCGGTCAGCACGTCGCCGTTCGCGGTGACGAACGCCGGCGTCTCAGCGACCGGGTTCAGCGCGAGGAACGCGTCGCTCGTCACGGCGCCCGGCATCGTGATGCGCGACAGCCGGTACGGGCGGCCGGTCCATTCGAGCGCGACGATCGAGCCGAACGAGCAGCCGGCGGGAATACCGTAGAGAAGGATCGGGGACATCGGGGAATTCCACAGAAGTTGAACGAGCAGTCATGCTCCCATGGCGAACGATGGCGCAGTAGCCGCTAAAATCGAAACCCGTCGTTTCTCCATGTGGACGCTGGAAATGAATCTGAACGATCTCTACCTGTTCGTGCAGGCGGTGGAGGCCGGCAGCATGTCGGCGGCCGCGCGCCGGCTCGATCTGCCGAAATCGACGGTCAGCAAGCGCGTGGCCGAGCTGGAACGCACGCTCGGCGCGCGGCTCGTGCATCGCACGTCGCGCAGCTTCCGGCTCACGCCGGTCGGCGCCGAATTCTTCGAGCATGCGCGCGCCGCCGTGATCGAGGCCGACAGCGCGCGCGACGCGGTGCTGCGGCAGGCCGCCGAGCCGGCCGGCGTCGTGCGGATCACGAGCTCGGTACCGGTCGCGCAGCACATCCTCGCGCCGTGCCTGCCGGCGCTGGCGATCGCGCATCCGAAGCTGCTGCTGCAGATTCATGCGAGCGACCACCTCGTCGACATCGCGCAGGAAGGCTTCGACATCGCGGTACGCAGCCATTTCGCGCCGCTGCCCGATTCCGCGATCGTGCAACGGCCGCTCGCGGCGTCGCCGATCGTCGTCGTGGCCGCGCCGGCCTATCTCGCGCGGGCCGGCACGCCCGACACGCCGGCCGATCTCGCACAGCACGACGGGCTCCACCCGGGCCCGCAGCCGTGGCGGCTGCAGCGCGGCGGCGATGCCGTCGACGTGACGCCTCGCCTGCGGCTGCAGGCCGACGAATCGACGCTGCTGCTACAGGCCGCGACGGCCGGCCTCGGCCTCGCGTGCCTGCCCGACTGGATCGCCGGCGCCGCGCTCGCGTCCGGCGCGCTCGTGCGCGTGCTGCCCGGCTGGTGCGCCGGCACCGTCACGACGACGCTGCTGATGCCGCATCGACGCGGCCAGCTGCCCGGCGTGCGCGCCGCCGTCGAGTTTCTCGCGCAGCACGTGGCGCGCCATCACGGCAGCGGCAGCACGATCGAGCCGCACGCGTGACCGTATCTCGCCCGATCGATTCAAATGCTGAATCGATCAAGTCAGCAATTGGCATGAAAGCGCAAATTTCGACATGACAGAATGGCCCGGACGCCCCGCCTGCCTCGGCGTCCGGTGCCCGGCCTCCCGCCGGCGGCATCAACACACACAACGCGCGCACCGACGCGCCTGCCGCACGACGGCGCCTTCCGCCCCTCGGAGGAGACAAGTCATGAATCCGCTTCACGCGCTGCCGGCGTCCGCGTCGGCAACGGCCCGGCGCACCCGCGTGCGCTGGCTGGTGCTGGCCGTCCTGTTCGCGGTCACGACGATCAACTACGCGGATCGCGCGGCGATCGCGATCGCCGGCCCGAGCCTCGCCCGCGCGCTGCACCTGAGCCACGTGCAGATGGGCTTCATCTTCTCCGCGTTCGGCTGGTCGTACGTGATCGCGCAATTGCCGGGCGGCTGGCTGCTCGACCGCTTCGGGTCGCGCATCGTCTACGCATTCAGCATCTTCTTCTGGTCGTTGTTCACGCTGCTGCAAGGCGGGATCGGCTTCTTCGGCGGCGCCGCCGCGTTCGCGCTGCTGTTCGGGCTGCGCTTCCTGGTCGGCGCGGCCGAGGCGCCGTCGTTCCCGGCCAACAGCCGGATCGTGTCCGCATGGTTCCCGGCGCCCGAGCGCGGCACCGCATCGGCGATCTTCAACGCCGCACAGTACGCGGCGACCGTCGTGTTCGCGCCGCTGATGGGCTGGCTCGTGCACGCGTTCGGCTGGCAGTCGGTGTTCGCGGTGATGGGCGTGCTCGGCTTCGCGTTCGTGCTGGTGTGGAACCGCACGATGTACGACCCCAAGGACCACCCGACCATCAACCGCGCGGAACTCGACTACCTCGCCGAAGGCGGTGCGCTCGTCAACATCGACCAGTCGACCGGTGGACGCGACGGCGGCCCGTCGCTGCGTCACGTGAAGGCGCTGCTGAGAAACCGGATGCTGGTCGGCGTGTACGTCGCGCAGTACTGCATCAACGCGCTCACCTACTTCTTCATCACGTGGTTCCCCGTCTATCTGGTGCAGGCGCGCGGGATGTCGATCCTCAACGCGGGACTCGTCGCGTCGATCCCGGCCGTGTGCGGCTTCCTCGGCGGGATTCTCGGCGGCGTCGTGTCCGATGCGCTGCTCAGGCAGGGCCGGTCGCTGTCGGTCGCGCGCAAGGTGCCGATCGTGATCGGCATGCTGCTGTCGATGTCGATGATCGTCTGCAACTACACCGATTCGCACGTGATCGTCGTGGTGTTCATGGCGCTGTCGTTCTTCGGCAAGGGGCTCGGCGCGCTCGGCTGGGCCGTCAACGCCGACACCGCGCCGCGCCAGATCGCCGGCCTGAGCGGCGCGCTGCTCAACACGTGCGGCAATCTTTCCAGCATCACGACGCCGATCGCGATCGGCTATATCGTCGACCGCAGCGGCTCGTTCAACGGCGCGCTCGTCTATGTCGTCGCGCACGCGCTCGTCGCCGTGATCTGCTACCTGTTCGTCGTCGGCGAAATTCGCCGCGTCGAGCTTCAATGAACGGCGCGGGCCGCGCCGGCGCGCCCGGCGGCCCGCACGCCACCGGAACCAGGAGCGAACCGATGTCCGAATCCAGCCGTGCCGGCACCCCGCGCGTCACGCGCATGCAGGTGATTCCCGTCGCCGGCCGCGACAGCATGCTGCTCAACCTGTGCGGCGCACATGCGCCGTACTTCACGCGCAACCTCGTGATCCTCGACGACAGCAGCGGGCACACGGGCGTCGGCGAAGTGCCGGGCGGCGAAGGCATCCGCCACGCGCTCGAGCGCATGACGGATCTCGTCGTCGGCCAGTCGATCGGGCGCTACCAGGCGACGCTCAACGCGGTGCGCGCGGCGCTGTCCGGCGCGGGCGCCAGCGCCGGCCGCACGATCCGCCACGAAGTGACGTCGGCCGGCGAGGCGGCGGTACTGCGTCAGCCGCACGAGATCAACCTGCGGCTCGACAACGTGATCACCGCGATCGAAGCCGCGTTGCTCGACCTGCTCGGCCAGCACCTCGACGTGCCGGTCGCGGCACTGCTCGGCGAAGGCCAGCAGCGCGATGCGGTGCCGATGCTCGCGTATTTGTTCTACATCGGCGACCGGCGCCGCACCGATCTGCCGTATCGCGACGAGGCGCAGGCGCGCGCCCCGTGGTTCCGGCTGCGCAACGAGGCGGCGCTCACGCCGGCCGCGATCGCGCGGCAGGCCGAAGCCGCGGTCGAGCGCTACGGTTTCGCCGATTTCAAGCTGAAGGGCGGCGTGATGGCCGGCGCCGACGAGATGGAAGCGATCGCGGCGATCAAGACGCGCTTTCCCGACGCGCGCGCGACGCTCGACCCGAACGGCGCGTGGTCGCTCGACGAGGCCGTCGCGCTGTGCCGCGGGCAAGGCCACCTGCTCGCGTATGCGGAAGATCCGTGCGGGCCGGAAGCCGGCTATTCGGGCCGCGAGGTGATGGCCGAATTCCGCCGCGCGACGGGGATTCCGACCGCGACCAACATGATCGCGACCGACTGGCGGCAGATGGATCATGCGGTGCGGCTGCAGGCGGTCGACATCCCGCTCGCCGATCCGCATTTCTGGACGATGCAGGGCTCGGTGCGGCTCGCGCAGCTGTGCCGCGACTGGGGGCTCACGTGGGGCTCGCACTCGAACAACCACTTCGACGTGTCGCTCGCGATGTTCACGCATGCGGCGGCGGCCGCGCCCGGCACGATCACCGCGATCGACACGCACTGGATCTGGCAGGAAGGCGACGCGCGGCTCACGCGCGAACCGCTCGAGATCGTCGGCGGCAAGGTGGCCGTGCCGGAACGGCCGGGACTCGGCATCGAGCTGGACATGGCGCAGGTCGAGGCCGCGCATGCGCTGTACAACGCGGTGGGTGGTACGGCGCGCGACGATGCGGTCGCGATGCGTTATCTGGTGCCGGGGTGGACGTATGATCCGAAGCGGCCGAGTTTGGGGCGGGTTTAGGGTGGAGTCGCGGGACGGTGGCGGTTGCCAAACGCGGGAAACGGTCGCATCCTGCCCGCTGCCTTGATCGGCCCGCGTGGCGGACGGTCGGGTGCCCCAGTCCATCCGCAACAGAACGCCCTCCATGACGTCATCCGATCCGACACCGCGGCAGATCATCGTCTTCGTGCTGTATTCGGTACTGTGCCTGCCCGCGAGCATGACCGTTGCCGGGTATGTCGCGACGCGGATCACGCAGAACGTATCGAATTTCGAAGGCGGCGCGGGTTATGCCGCGCTGTGGTGGATCATCATTCTGACTTGCGCGTTCTATGGGCTGTCGATCGCCATCTGCGCGCTGCTGCGGAAGAGGACCGCGGTGCTCGCGGTCATGACGGCGGGTTCGCCGTGTTGGCGGTGCCGACGTTCAGGGTGATTTACGAGTTGGCGACCTAGCGCGTCGGCCAAGGTCCCGCGGAAAAACAAAAAGGCCCGATCTAGCGATCGAGCCTTTCGAATTCCGTTGGTGGAGCGGAGGAGGATCGAACTCCCGACCTTCGCATTGCGAACGCGACGCTCTCCCAGCTGAGCTACCGCCCCATCAGTCAACTATCATACACACGCATTTCTGCGCTTGGCAATAGGGGGTTGAATCGCCCCTGAAACCTTACTTTGACGGCGCGCCGGCCAGCACCCATTCGACCACCGAGCGGACGTCGGCGTCGCTCATGCGCGGATGCGCCGGCATCGGAATCGCGCCCCACACACCCGAGCCGCCGTCCTTCACCTTCTTCGACAGCTTCGCGACGGCCTGCGGATCGGACTTGTAGCGCGCGGCGATATCCTTGAACGACGGGCCCACGAGCTTGCGATCGACCGCGTGGCAGCCCATGCACGCGTTGCTGCGCGCGACTTTCAGGCCGTCGCCGACGTCCGCGTGCGCGGCGCCCAGCGTGCCGGCCACGAGCGCCGCAGCCGCGGCGCCCTGCACCATCCATCGTTTCATCTGCATGCCCGTCATTGCGCCTTCGCCTTCGGATTGCCCGGATGCACGTTCGACGAATTCGAGATCGGCGCGGGCGGCTGCAGCGGCGCGGACTGCACCGATGCGTCGGGCACCGCGCCGACCGTCGCGCTGTCCGCCGGTGCGGCAGCCGGCTGCGCGCCGGATGCGCCGCTCGCGGGCGACGCGTCCTGCAGCGCCTGCGCGTCCTGCGGCTTCACGTACTGGAACACCTTCACGACCTTCTCGACGCCCGGCACCTGGCTCGCGGCTTCCGCGCCGCGATTGCCTTCGTCCACCGTCACGAGGCCCATCAGGTAGAGATTGCCGCGCTCGCTGACGACCTTGTAGTAGTTCGCCGAGATGCCCTTCGTCGCGATCAGCTCGGACTTCACGCGCCCTTCGAGGTACGAGTCGTTCGCGCGCGACGACAGCGACGACGCCGGCTCGACCGACAGCTCGTTGACGATGCCGTTCACGTTGTTGATGCCGCGCACGAGTTCCTCGGCGCGCTGCTTCGACGCGTCGTTCGGCACTTCGCCCGTCAGCAGCACGCGGCGGTTGAACACCGTCACGTTCACGTGCGACTGGTCCGGCAGCCCGTTGTTGATCTGCGTGAGCGACTTGACCTGGATCTCGCGATCCTCCGTCTGCGCGCCGAGCGTCCGGCGATCGGTCGCGATCAGCGCGCCGCCGCCGGCCGCCGCACCCACGACCCCGAGCACACAACCCTGCAGCGACACGGCGAGGCCCGCCGTCAGCGCGGCGAGCAGCGTGGTTCTGACGAGCGTCTGTTTGACGCGGCTTTGATTCATCGACGGCTCTCCTTCGTTCAATCCTCACCCAGCAGCATCGCGTCGATGCCGTCGCACAGGCTGTGGATGGTCAGCAGATGGACTTCGTGGATGCGCGCCGCGCGAACGGCGGGCACGCTGATTGGGATATCGGTGTCGGACAGCGCGGCCGCGACCGTGTGGTCGTTGCCGCCCGTCAATGCGACGACGGTCATCTCGCGCTCGTGCGCCTCGTCGATCGCCGCGAGCACGCGCGGCGATGCGCCGCCCGCGTCGAGCACCAGCAGGATGTCGCCCGTCTGGCCCAGCACGCGCACCTGCTGCGCGAACAACTGGTCGGCCGCCGCCGCGCCCGCGAGGCCGGCCTGCGACGCGTCGGTGGCCAGCGCGATCGCGGGCAGGCCCGGACGTTCGCGCTCGAAACCGCCGACGAGCGACGCGGCGAGGTACTGCGCAGCGGCGGCCGACGGGCCGTCACCGCACGCGACGATCTTGTTGCCGTTCGCCAGCGCGGCGAACATCGCATCGACCGCGGCTGCGATCGGCAGCGACAGCGCGTCGGCCGCTTCGGCGTGAAGCGCGGCGCTGTCGCGGAATTGTTGCTGAATACGTTCGACTGACATCGATTCCTGGTGAACTGGGCGCGTGGCACAACGTGGCGCCACTCGCGCGACATCGTGGGTGCGGCGAGTTTACCGTACTCCGGCGCCCTCTCCGGGGGTCCGGCAAGAACTCTTTACATCTCGTCACAGCTCGCGGCTACGCATCGTCGGTACGAAATGCGTCGCGCAGCCATGCAAGCCGGCCGGCCTCGAACGCGACGACATCGAAACGGCACGCGACGCCGGCGCCATGCCGCGACCAGAACTGCAACGCGGCCGCGACCAGACGCCGCCGCTTGCGCCAGCCGACGCTCGCGGCCGCACCGCCGTGCCGGGTACTGCGCCGCGCGCGCACTTCGACGAACACGAGCATGCCGTCAGGCTCGCGCATCACGAGATCGAGCTCGCCGCCGCGCATCGTCACGTTCGCGGCGACGAACCCGAGGCCATGTCGCTCGAGAAACTGCCGCGCGCGTTGCTCGAACGCCGCGCCGACCGGTTTGGATCGCGCCGCGCCGGAAAAGTTGTCGCCCGAAGGCGGCCGACCGCGCGCCGCCTCCGGCCGCGCCGGCGCCGCGTGGCACAATGCCGTCCTTGTTCCGTTCGTGCCGCGACTGCGTGCATTGCCTGCCATGACTGCCCTCCTCGAACTCGCGCATACGCAGCACTACCCGGACGCCACGCTCTACGTGGTCGCCACGCCGATCGGCAATACGGCCGACATCACGCTGCGCGCGCTGCACGTGCTCGGCCTCGCCGACCGCATCGCCGCCGAAGACACCCGCAACACGGGCCAGCTGCTCGCCCGCTACGGGATCTCGAAACCGCTCGTCGCCGTGCACGAGCACAACGAACGCGAAGCCGCGCAGCGCGTGATCGAACTGCTGCGCGGCGGCGAACGCGTGGCCTACGTGTCGGACGCCGGCACGCCCGGCATCTCGGACCCCGGCGCGCGCCTCGTCGACGCCGTGCGCGCGGCCGGCTTCACGGTGGTTCCGCTGCCTGGCGCGAGCGCGGCCGTGACCGCGCTGAGCGTGGCCGGCGACTGGGCCGGCGCGTTCACGTTCGCGGGCTTCCTGCCGCCGAAGGCGAAACAGCGCGCGACCGCGCTGCAAGCGCTGGTGTCGCACCCGTACGCGCTGGTGTTCTACGAAGCGCCGCACCGGATCGCCGAAACCGTCGCCGCGCTCGCCGAAGCGTTCGGCCCCGCGCGCCGGCTGCTGATCGCGCGCGAGCTCACCAAGCTACACGAGCAGTTGTTCCAGGGCACCCTGGCCGAAGGACAGAGCTGGCTCGCCGGCGATGCGAACCGGCAGCGCGGCGAGTTCGTGCTGGTGGTCGAAGGCGCGCCGACGGCCAGCGGCGAAGCCGACGACACCGCGCACGACGCGCTGCTCAGGCTGCTGCTGGAAGAGGTGCCGGTGAAGAGCGCGGCGAAGCTCGCGGCCGCGCTGACGGGCGCATCGCGCAACACGCTGTATGCGCGTGCGCTCGTGCTGAAGGAAGGCAAGGAGGACTGACGCGCGACGCCGCCGCGCGGAAACGACAAAGGGCTGCCGGAAGGCAGCCCTTTGCGCATGAACGGACGATCCGCCGGGTTACTTCGCCGAGATCGACGCGAACATTTCGTCGCGGGCCTCGCGCGCTTCCTGCGGCGACAGCCCTTCGATCTTCACGCGGCCCGTGCCGGCGTGCACGAGACCGATCACCTTGGCCGCCGCATAGGACAGGTCGAGCACGCGGCCGCGCTTGAACGGCCCGCGGTCGTTGACCTTCACGACGACCCACTTGCCGGTCGAGGCGTTCGTCACCTTGATGTACGACGACAGCGGCAGCGTGCGGTGCGCGGCGGTGAACGCGTTCATATTGAAGCGTTCGCCGTTCGCGGTGCGGCGGCCGTGGAAATCCCGCCCGTACCACGATGCGCGGCCGCTCTGGCGGAACTCGGACACATCCTTGCCGTCGATCGGCTCGGCGTCCGCCAGCGACGACTTCTTCGCGTCCTTGCTGTCGGCGGCCGGCATCGATGCCAGCGCGGAATCGAAACTGAGCGGCTGCTTGTCGTCGTCCGCCTTCGCGGCGGCGGCCGTCTTGTCGACGGCCTTCTTCTGGTTCACGCTGCCGGTGGTCTGGCTGGATGGCACCGCACAGCCCGTCAGCGCAAAAAACAATGCAATGGTTCCGAATCGGCTCGGAAAACGTAAATTCATCGACGTGTCGCCTTCTGGTTCGGGCCGCATCGATACAACGCTGCTTCACAACGCAGAGATGCGGCCCGGACGGCAAATGCGTGCACGCCCCGCTCGAATGCGAGCAGGCGGCTAGCATGGGCGCGGCCTTCGTCCTGGCCGCAACCGTCCTGATTAGCTTTCACGTCTGGCGCAACCTGTCCCCAACAGCCTGACCAGACCCCACATGCCGCCATCGAACATGGCTTCACGTTCGCGCGCGTCGCTACGACCAACGCACAGGAACGGCGGCACAGGCCTCATCCGGCGGCGCGGCAGCAGGGCCGCAGGCGGGCGCGCAGCACCCGGCCGGACAAGACGTGAGCACCGAATGTTCGGTGCTGGATACACCGCCGGACTCCCCGGCGGCTGATGCTTGACGGTGAATCGAACGCCTCGTTTAACGGGGCCGAAACACCAGCGAATTGCGTGAAATTCACGTGCAATGGAGCGCATTATACATAAATCAAAACCTTGTCTCGAAAAGCACCCCGGGCGCACCATTGATTCTCTCTATGACTGTAACAATCGGCATGCTCCGGGAATGCCCTGATCGGCACGCCGCCGCATGCATCGCACGCCCGGCAGCCCGTACGCGCGACCGGTACAATCGCTCCTTTTAGCCGCCGGTGCACCCATGAAAGTCACGCTCATTCCGGTCACGCCGTTCCAGCAGAACTGCTCGCTGCTCGTCTGCGAGAAGACGGGCCGCGCCGCCGTCGTCGATCCGGGCGGCGATCTCGACCGCATCGAACAGGAAGTCGCGCGGCAGAACGTGCAGGTCGAAAAGGTGCTGCTCACGCACGGGCACATCGACCACTGCGCGGGCGCGAAGACGCTCGCGACGCACTACGGCGTGCCGATCGAGGGGCCGCAGGAAGAAGAGCGCTTCTGGATCGAGAAGCTGCCGATGCAGAGCGAGCGCTTCGGCTTTCCGGCCGCCGACGTCTTCGAGCCCGACCAGTGGCTGAACGACGGCGACACCGTGCAGTTCGGCGACGAGACGCTCGAGGTCTATCACTGTCCGGGCCACACGCCCGGCCACGTCGTGTTCTTCAGCCGCGCGCATCGCGTCGCGATCGTCGGCGACGTGCTGTTCGCAGGCTCGATCGGCCGGACCGATTTCCCGCGCGGCAATCACGAGGATCTCGTCCGTTCGATCAAGGAAAAACTGTGGCCGCTCGGCGACGACGTCACGTTCGTGCCCGGCCATGGCCCGGTGTCGACGTTCGGCGACGAGCGCCGCACGAATCCGTTCGTGTCCGACAAGGTATTCGGATGAACCAGACCGCCATCCCGGAAATTTACGTCAGCACCGACGTCGAGGCCGACGGCCCGATTCCCGGCCCGCACTCGATGCTGAGCTTCGCGTCGGCCGCCTATACCGAGGACAAGCAGCTGATCGCGACGTTC
The DNA here is from genome assembly GCF_016586105.1 of Burkholderia sp. E168m15. Taxonomy (NCBI): domain Bacteria; kingdom Pseudomonadati; phylum Pseudomonadota; class Betaproteobacteria; order Burkholderiales; family Burkholderiaceae; genus Burkholderia; species Burkholderia sp. E168m15. Next base: position 4,525 of record NZ_BCPO01000009.1, on the reverse strand, counting down.
TCGGCGAACCTCGAGACGCTGCCCGGCGCGCACGCGCACCCGGTGCAGGAAGCCTGGTGGAAGACCGAGCCGGAAGCCTGGGCCGCCTGCCGGCGCGATCTGCAGGCGCCCGAGGCGGCGCTGGTCGCCTACGTCGAATGGGTCGAGGCGCTGCCCGGCAAGCCGGTATTCGTCGCGATGCCGGCCGGCTTCGATTTCACGTTCATGTTCTGGTACATGATGCGCTTCGCGGGGCGCTGCCCGTTCTCGTGGTCCGCGCTCGACATCAAGACGCTCGCGTTCGCGATGACCGGCCTGCCGTACCGCAAGGCGATCAAGCCGCGCTTTCCGAAGCACTGGTTCGACGACCATCCGCACACGCACGTCGCGCTCGACGACGCGATCGAGCAAGGCGCGCTGTTCTGCAACATGCTCGCCGATCTGCGCCGGCAGCAAGCCGCGCTCGCGGGCCTGGCCGTGTCGGATACCGATCGGTCGGAAAGCGGGGGGGCGGGACAAAATCCCACGGATCCGCGAGCAAATTAGCGAATCTCGCTCAACGGCGCGTCGCCAGATTGCCTTTCCTTTCCCGGCCCTCTAACATTCAGCGTGTTGTAGCTGCCGCATGGAGGCGCAGGTGACGCTCGATTCCTTTTCGCAAAAAATCCTTCGCCTGTTGCAGCTCGACGCGCGCCGTTCCGTTCAGGAAATCTCCGACCAGGTCGGGCTGTCGAGCACGCCGTGCTGGCGCCGCATCAAGGACATGGAACAGTCGGGCGTGATCCAGCGCTACACGGCGCTGCTCGATCGCGAGAAGCTCGGCCTGCACGTCTGCGCGCTCGCGCACGTGCACCTGACGCGCCACAACGAAGGCGGCGTCGAGCAGTTCGAGCGCGAGATCGCCACCTGTCCGGAAGTCACCGAGTGCTACAGCACCACCGGCGAAGCCGATTACATCCTCAAGATCGTCGCGCCGGACATCAAGGCCTACGACGTGTTCCTGCACGAACGCATCTTCAAGATCCCGGCCGTGTCGCAGGTGCGCACGAGCGTCGTGCTGCGCGAAATCAAGTTCGACACGCAATTGCCGCTGTAAGCCGCGGCCCGGCCCCTGCGGCGGGCCGCGTTCGCGGTTGCCGGCGGCGGTTGCCGGCTGGCGCTGCCGGTCACGTCCGCGCGGACAACGTGCGCGTGAAGCTGATCCGGCGCGCGCCGAACTCGCGCTTCAGCGTATCGATGTCGAGCCGGCCGGTCAGCGCCGCATCGGTGTCGCGCGGATCGCTGTCGAGCGTCACGTCGACCTCGAGCCCCGTACTCAGGTAATGCAGGTTGATCGCCGCCGCGCGCAGCCCGCGCTGCGCGAGCGCGGCCTCGAGCCGCGCCGCGAGCTCGCCGCGCGGCGGCAACGCGAGCGCCGGACGGCGCGCCGCATCGTTCTCCGGGTCGACGTGGATCAACGCATCGAGCACGCGCGGGTCGGACAACACACGCGCCCGCGCGGTCTCGGCGATGTAATGCCCTTCGGAGACGGAGATCTTCGGATCGACGAGGATGTGCGCATCGACGAGCGCGGCATCGCCCATCTTGCGCGTGCGCAGGTCGTGCACGTCGCGCACGCCGGGCGTCGCGGCGAGCAGCGCGCGGATCTCGGCCGTGTCGGCCGTATCGAGCGCGCGGTCGGAGAGGTCCTGCAACGCGTCATAGCCGAACGTCCACCCCATGCGCGCGACCATGAAGCCGACGATGGCCGCCGCGATCGGGTCGAGCAATCGCACGCCGGCCAGGCTGCCGACGATGCCGATCGCGACGACGAGCGACGACGCGGCATCCGAACGCGCATGCCACGCGTTGGCGACCAGCATCGCCGAACGCACGCGCCGTGCTTCGCGCAGCATGTAGCGAAACAGCGCTTCCTTCGACACGAGCACCGTCAGCGCAACGATCAGCGCGGAAAAATGCACGGCCGGAATGTTTTCGAGATTAACGAGACGATCGCCGGCACGCCAGAGCATGCCGATACCAACCGCAATCAGGATCGCGCCGAGAAACAGCGACGCGACCGTCTCGTAGCGGCTATGGCCGTAATTGTGGTCGGCATCCGGCGATGCGCCGCTATGCCGATTCGCAACCAGCACGACAAAATCCGAGATCAAATCGGAAATCGAATGCACGCCGTCGGCAATCAATGCCTGCGAATGCGCAATCACGCCGACGGCAATCTGAAATGTCGCAAGCACGACATTCAGGACAATACTGACGAGCGTGCTCTTGCGCGCAACTGCGTGCTTATCTGCGCCCTGCGCGTCGCCGGAAAACGTGGACATGAAATATGAAATATCGGTGTGCGGTACGCAATTCTATCAAAGCCGCCGCGCAAGCCCTTCCAATACCCAAAAATTTCTCATTTAAATCAATCGCTTATACGAACGTGTCGCATTTTCATTCACACGGCATGCTTACATTTTCATGACGATGCCGACGAGCCTGCCGGTGACCGGAAAACAAAAAAGCCGCGCTCCTCGACGGACACGCGGCTCTTTTGAAGAGCGGGCAACCTAAACGAACGTTTAAATCGCGAACTGCTCGCGGTTCTTGCCTGCGATCCAGCGCGGCGGCTTGCCACGACCCGACCACGTCGCGCCCGTTTCCGGATCGCGGTACTTTGCCGCCACGCCTGCGCGCGGACGACCGACCTTGCCGGCCTTCGCGCGGCTGAGACCGAGTTCGGCGAGCGAAAAGCCGTAGTCGGCAATTTTCTGCTTCACGTCATTCAGCACTTCAGCGTATTCACGCGACTTCGCTTCTTCGATTTGCTTCTCCAGCTTCTCCCGCTGGGCCAGCAGGTCCTTGTAAGAAGACATAGTTTCCCTTTCTATCTGACCAATGGCGCCGGTCTGCAGCCAGCTCACCATTCCATGAAATATATGTGCCTCGGATTTTCGAAGGCAGAGATTAGCACAAAAAAGATTTGATAGAAGCGAGATTCACGAAAATCCCGAGACCGATTGTAATTCGCACATGTCATTTTGACCGGACGCGGCCTTTTCTCAAATTTTCACGCTCCTACATAGAGATTAGGACATTAGCGATTGGCTATTAGGTCTATCAACATACGCAATTACCCTGCATTCGAAAAAATCAAAGCTTTCATCGGACGACAGTTTTGCGAAAACCACATGACGCGGTTTGCTAAACGGACAAATCGCTGACCCGCGACGTCACGTCACATCCTTTGCGCTGGCGATCAGCCGCTCGCGCAATGCACCGGTATCGGCCGATGGCGACTCGAACGGCGTGCGCACCCGGCGACCGTCGCATCGCCAGTCGGCGCCATGGCGATCGACGCCGAGCAGGTCGAGCCCGTCGCGGTGTGCATCGCCCGCCTCGTAGGCGTGCCACAGCGCCTGTTCGTCGTCGAACGCGAGCGGCGGCAGCGTATCGAGCTGCGTGCCGTCGACCCAGCCCATTCGCCCGAACCCGCCGATATAGCGCAGCCGCTCGATCTCGAGCGCCCAGAACGCGAAATCGCCGAGCGCGAGATAGCGCGCGGCGTCCGGCTCGTAGCGCAGGTAGCGCGCGGTGACGTGCGGATCGTCGCCGAGCGGCACGAACCGGCCCAGCAGCGTCGCGCGCTCGGCGTTCAGGACATCGCCGTCGCTTGCGTCGACGACGAGGAAACCCGCGCGCGGATCGGCAACGAGATTGCGCGTGTGCTCGGCCAGGCCGCTCACCAGGATCACCGGCCGATGGCTTGCATCGGGTGCAAACGGCACGACGGTCGGATACGGAAAGCCCTGCGGCTCGCGCGTATGGGTGGCGAGCGTGCCGAGCGCGCAGCGATGCAGCAGATGCAGGGCGAAGGCGGGATCGATGTTCAAGCGGACTCCTGCGGTCGAAAGGCGGCGCGTCGGGCATGCCGCATGCGCGTTGATGTTACCCGCTGGCGCCGCGCGCCGCGCATCGGCCGAACGGCCAGCGCGCGGCAGGAACGTAAGCGGTTCGATAGAATCGGACCCATCCGACGGGCGCCGCGTGCGCCCGTGCATTTTCCTGACGAGCCTTCCCGTGTCCCAATCCTCTTCCCCCGAATCGTCGTCCCCGTTCGCCGCGCCGCCCGACGCGCATCGCGTCCTGCCGCTGCCGGCCCGCCAGCGCGCGCGCACCGCGTCGATGGCGCTGTTCTTCGTCGCCGGCATGATGTACGCGTCGTGGGGCGTGCACGTGCCGACCGTGCGCGACAAGTTCGCGCTGAGCCCCGGGCTGCTGTCGATCGCGCTGTTCGCGGTCGCCGGCGGGTCGATCGTCGCGATGCTGAGCATCGCGCGCTGGATCGCGCGCGTCGGCTCGCGCACCGCGTGCCTCGCCGGCGGCCTCGTGATGTCCGCGTGCGCGGCGCTGATCCTCGTCGTCCCCGACTACTGGATGCTGCTCGCGGTGCTCGCGCTGTTCGGCTTCTCGATGGCGACGCTCGACGTCGCGATGAATGCCGAGGCCAGCGCGGTCGAAATCGCGCTCGGCAAACCGATCATGTCGTCGCTGCACGGGA
>NZ_BCPO01000008.1:0-4850 GCF_016586105.1 Burkholderia sp. E168m15 | reverse complement strand
GTGCCGCATCACGAACAGGCGCACGGCGGCGGCAACCGCTGGCGCTCGCCCGCGTTGTGGATGCTCGGCGGCATCGCGCTGATCGCGCTGATCGCCGAAGGTGCGATGTACGACTGGGCGACGGTCTACATGCGTGACGTGGTCGCGGCGAGCCCCGCGCTCGCGAGTGCCGCGTATGCGGCGTTCTCGGGCGGGATGGCCATCGCGCGCTTCGCGGGCGACGCCGTGCGCGCCCGCTTCGGCGCGCCGCAGCTCGTGTTCGCGAGCGCGTCGCTCGCCTGCGCGGGGATGATCGGCGCGCTGCTGCTGCCGTATTCGGCCGCGGTGCTGACCGGTTTCACGCTGATGGGACTCGGGCTGGCCAACATGATGCCCGTGCTGTTCGCGGCCGCGGCGCGCGTAAAAGGCATCCACGCGGCCGAAGGGCTCGCGCACGTGGCCGGGCTCGCGTATTTCGGACTGCTGTTCGGTCCGGTCGCGATCGGCGCGGTCGCGCAGGCGTCGAACCTGACGGTCGGCCTGTCGGTCGTCGCGCTGTGCGCGGCGCTCGTCGCACTGGTCGCGCCGAAGGTGCTCGCGCACCTGAAGATCTGACGGCGCGGCCGCACACGCCGGCCCAAAAAGAAAGCGCGCATGCGTTGCCGCATGCGCGCTTCACCCTCCTGTCGACCGCTTGTCGATCGCGCGTCGCGTTACATCTTCACTTCGTCGAGCAGCGACTTCTTGCCGCTCTTGTAGTTGTACAGCGAGATCACGCCGTGCTGCAGGTCGCCCTTCGAGTCGAAGGTCGTCGTGCCGATCACGCCCGTGTACTTCGTCGCCGGCATCGCCGCGAGGATCTTGTCCGGGTCCGTCGAGTTCGCGCGCTTCATCGCGTCGGCGATGATGTACACGGCGTCATACGTGAACGGTGCGTAGATCTGGATCGGCTGGCCGAAGCGCTTCTCGTACTTCGCCTTGAACGCGTTGCCGCCCGGCATCTTCTCGAGCGAAGCGCCGGCTTCCGAGCACACGATGTTGTCGGTCGCGTCGCCGGCCAGGTCGGCCAGCTTTTCCGTGCACACGCCGTCGCCCGCGAAGATCTTCGCGCGCAGGCCGAGCTGCTTCGCCTGTTTCGCGAACGGGCCGCCGGTGGCGTCCATGCCGCCGTACATGATCGCGTCCGGGTTTTCGCCCTTGATCTTGGTCAGAATCGCGCGGAAGTCGACCGCCTTGTCGTTCGTCGCGTCATGCGACATCACCTTCAGGCCGAGCGCCTTCGCCTTCTTCTCGAACTCGTTCGCGAGACCCTGGCCGTACGCGGTCGAATCGTCGACCACCGCCACGCTCTTGATGCCCTTCGAGTGCGCGTAGTTCGCCAGTGCCGGGCCCTGCTGCGCATCGGTCGCCACCACGCGATACGTGGTCTTGAAGCCTTGCTGCGTGTACGCCGGGTTGGTCGCCGACGGCGAGATCTGCACGATGCCCGCATCGCTGTAGATCTTCGAGGCCGGGATCGACGTGCCCGAGTTCAGGTGGCCGACCACCGCGACGACCTTGTCGTCGACGAGCTTCTGCGCAACCTGCGTCGCCTGCCGCGGGTCGGCGGCGTCATCCTGCGGGTCGAGTTGCAGCGTGATCTTCTGGCCGCCGATCGTGAGGCCCTTCGCGTTGATCTCCTCGACTGCGAGACGTGCACCGTTTTCGTTGTCCTTGCCCAGGTGTGCAATGCCGCCCGTCAACGGCGCGACGTGGCCGATCTTGACGACTTGATCGGCGGACGCGTTGCTTGCAGCTGCAGCGCACAGCATCGCTGCCGCGGTGATCGGCAACAGCTTTTGCATCTTGATATTCATGTAAGTCTCCAGTTCGGTCCCAAAAAACGCCATCGCCCGGTGCCCCGCTGCCATCCCCGTGTTTCAATCACTGGACGATTCGCCGGTTGCATCGTTCATGCACTTGGCCTCAAGCACGTGAAAACAGCCGCTTTTAGCAGCCGCCCGCTCGTACTTGCGCGCAAGTGTAGGTGATCAAATTAATTTGTGGGACTTTTTTAGGATAGTGGTAACACTACCGATATGCGCGCTTTGGAGGGATGACTCGAATGGCGCTGCAAGCCCCGACGGATAAGGGTTTCCGCTAGTTCCAGCACACTGCGGAAAGGTCGTTTCAATCGATTCGTGCGGGCATTTCGATTCGGTATTTTGTGCCCGCGATCATTGAATGAAACGCGCGTGACAGCACGCGCGTTTCGTCGTCCGATATCCATCGTTCCAGCGGTTGAAGCAGCGTTCAGGCAGCCGATGCGCGCCACTCCGCGTCGAGCGCGGCGACCAGTTGCGACGTCGTCAACGCATCGCCGCGCCGCCGCGCGAGCGGCGCGCCCTGCCCGGCCCACAGCGACAGGTAGTCGCCGTCGTTCGCGCGCGCGGCGGCCTGGCGCAACGGCTGGGTCAGCGCGTTCTGCACCGGATACGGCGGGACGTCGGCCACGTGCTCGCCGAGCCGCGCCATCAGCGTATTGCGCAGCCCGCGTGCATGACGGCCGGTGATCGCGCGCGTGACCTGCGTCGACGTATCGGCGCTCGCGAGCAGGCGTGCCTTCCAGTCCGCGGCGATCGCACTTTCCGCGCACGTGAGGAACGCGGTGCCGAGCTGCGCGCCCTGCGCGCCGAGCGCCAGTGCGGCCGCGATACCGCGGCCGTCCATGATGCCGCCCGCGGCCAGTACGGGCAGGCCGGTCGCGTCGACGAGCTGCGGGACCAGCGCGAACGTGCCGATCAGCGCGTCCTCGGCTGAACCGATGAAGGTGCCGCGATGGCCGCCGGCCTCGACGCCCTGCGCGGAGATCGCATCGGCGCCGGCCGCCTGCCAAGCGAGCCCTTCGGCGACGTGCGTCGCGGTGCCGATCACATACGTGCCGGCGGCTTTCAGGCGGGCGACGTCGACCGCGTCGAGCACGCCGAACGTGAAGCTCGCGACCGGCACGCGCAGCGCGACGAGCGCATCGAGCTGCGCGCGGAAATCGGGCGCGTAGCGCGCGGGCGCCGTGCCCGGCGGCAGGCCGAGCGCGGCGTTCAGCGGGTCGATCGCCGCGAGTGCGCGCGCGACGGTCGCCGCGTCCGGCGCGGCGTCATCGGGCAACACGAACAGGTTGATCGCGAACGGGCGATCGGTCGCCGCGCGGATCGCGGCGACTTCGGCTTCGATACGCTCAGGCGCGAGCGCGCCGGCGCCGAAGCTGCCGAGCGCACCGGCATTCGATGCGGCGGCGGCCATCGCGGTCGTGGTCGCGCCGACCATCGGCGCCTGCACGAGCGGCAGACGCAGGCCGAAGCGTTCGGAAAAGGGCGTGGAAAACGAGCGGGCGGACATGGCGAATCCTTCGATGACGATGCGCGAAAGCGCTTTGTAAAGGCCGACACATCGACTCTATCGAAGCGGCGCGGCGCCGAAAAATGAATAATCGAGATCGAAACGATCGCTGCGCGAGAAGCGCCCGCGTGCACTGCAGCACCGAACGATTGGTGGCACACTAGGCCGCCTTCTTTTCACCCCGGGGCGCCTCGCGCACCCCGCACGCCAGGAGTTCAGAACGTGACTGCCCAATGGATCGACATCCCGACCGGTAACGACAGCTTCGGCGGCTATCTCGCATTGCCCAAGCGCGGCAAGGGCCCTGCCGTCATCATCATCCAGGAGATCTTCGGCGTGAACGCGCACATCCGTGCGGTCGCCGACCAGTACGCGGCCGACGGCTTCGTCGCGCTCGCGCCCGACGTGTTCTGGCGCACGCAGCCGCGCGTCGAGCTGACCTACGAAGGCGCGGATCGCGACAAGGGCATCGAGCTGATGAAAAAGACCGACGTGGGTCTCGCGGTCGCGGACATCGGCGCGGCGGCCGACGCGTTGCGCGCCCGCCCCGAAGTGGCCGGCAAGCTCGCCGCGATCGGCTACTGCTTCGGCGGCCAGCTCGCGTACCGCGCGGCCGCGACCGGCAAGCTCGACGCGGCGGTGTCCTATTACGGCGGCGGCATCCAGAACGCGCTCGACCTCGCCGGCCAGGTCACGCAGCCGATCCTGTTCCACTACGCGGAAAACGACCACGGCATTCCGCTCACCGCCGTCGACCAGGTGAAGGCCGCGTTCGCCGGCCACGGCGATGCGTCGTTCCACGTGTACCCGGGCGCCGAGCACGGCTTCAACTGCACGGACCGCGCGTCGTACAACCAGCGTGCCGCGGCGCTCGCGCACGGCCGCACGCTGACCTTCCTCGCCGAGCATCTCTAAAAAGGCCCGGCAGCGGGCCCGCCACGCCGGGCTCGCGTTATGCTCGCACCATCGCCACGAGTCACAACGGGGGTGACCGCGATGCACTCGGACTATCTCGCGCATGACGCAATCGGCCTCGCCGCGCTCGTGCGCGACCGCCAGGCCAGCCCGCGCGAACTGCTCGACGCCGCGATCGGCCAGGCCGAAGCGGTCAACGGCGCAATCAATGCGATCGTGCTGCAGGACTACGAAGCCGCGCGGGAACGTGCGGCGGGCGCGCCCGAACCGGGCGCCGCTACGCCGTTCGCGGGCGTGCCGTATCTCGTCAAGGATCTCGGCGCGGCGGTCGCCGGGCTGCCGCTGTCGATGGGCAGCCGGCACTACCGCTACTTCGTGCCGGCCGACGATTCGCCGGTGATCGCGCGCAGCCGCGCGGCGGGCCTGAACGTATTCGGCAAGACCAACACGTCCGAGATCGGCCAGATGCCGTACACCGAACCGGCACTGTTCGGCGCGTGCCGCAACCCGTGGAATCTCGATCACACGCCGGGCGGTTCGAGCGGCGGCGCGGCGGCGGCCGTCGCGGCCGGCATCGTGCC
>NZ_BCPO01000007.1:0-16902 GCF_016586105.1 Burkholderia sp. E168m15 | reverse complement strand
GCATCGTGCCGCTCGCGCATGCGTCCGACGGCGGCGGCTCGATCCGCATTCCGGCGTCGTGCTGCGGGCTGTTCGGCCTGAAGCCGAGCCGCAACCCGGTGCTCGTCGACCTGCCGTCGAACGGCGAACTCGTCGTCCAGCACGCGGTGTCGCGCAGCGTGCGCGACAGTGCGCTGCTGCTCGACGTGACGACCGGCCAGACGTTGCCGCCCGGCGCGCCCGGCACCTTCCTCGGCGCGCTCGATACGCCGCCCGGCCCGCTGCGGATCGGCCTCGTCGTCGATCCGATGCTCGCGCCGGCGCTCGCCGACGACACGCGCGCGGCGCTCGACGACGCGGCCGCGCTGCTCGAATCGCTCGGCCATCACGTCGAACCGGCGACGCTGCAGATCGACTATGCGCGCGCGGCCGAAACCTTCCTCACGCTGTGGGCGACGATCGCCGAAGAAATGGTGCTCGGCGCGCGCGAACTGACCGGCCGCACGCCGCGGCGCGGCGAATTCGAGGCCGCGACCTGGGCGATGGCCGTGGTGGGCCGGCGGCTCGCGCGCACGCGCCTGCCCGACGTGCTCGAATGGCAACGCCAGCTCACCGTGCAGGTCGCCGGTCTCGTGTCGCGTTACGACGCGATCCTGTGCGCATCGCTCGCGGGGCCACCGGTGAAGATCGGCGAACTGCAGCCGACGCCGTTCGAATCCGCGCAGATGAAGCTGGTCGCCGCGCTGCCGGTGAAGCCGCTGCTGAAGGAGATGCTCGCGAAGTCGTCGGAGAAGGCGTTCGCGTGGGCCGGCTGCACCGAGCTGTTCAACCTGACCGGCCAGCCGGCGATGTCGGTGCCGCTGTACTGGAACGCGCGCGGGCTGCCGATCGGCGTGCAGTTCGCCGCGCGCCACGCGGACGAAGCGTTGCTGCTCCGGCTCGCGCGGCAGCTCGAACAGGCGCGGCCGTGGTTCGACCGCCGTCCGCCGCTGATGCAGGCGCAGCGCTGATTCAGCGGCTTCCGCCACGCGGCATGCGCGGCGCTTCACGATAAAAAAAAGCCCCGCCGGCGCAAACCGGCGGGGCTTTCACGCAGGCAACCGCGTGACGGCGCTCGTTACACCGCGAGCCGTTCGCAGATCGTCCGCGTGGCGGTCGCCAAGTTCAACGTGTAGAAGTGCAGCCCCGGCACGCCCGCGTCGATCAGGCGCTGGCACAGGTTCGTGACGACGTCCGCGCCGAACGCGCGGATCGACTCGCGATCGTCGCCGAAGCTCTCGAGCCGGCGCGCGACCCAGCGCGGCACTTCGGCGCCGCACATCTCGGAGAAGCGCATCAGCTGAGAGAAGTTCGTGATCGGCATGATGCCCGGCACGATCGGCACGTCCACCCCCAGCTTGCGCGCATCGTCGACGAAGCGGAAATACGCGTCCGCGTTGAAGAAGTACTGCGTGATCGCGGAATTCGCGCCGGCTTTCACCTTGCGCGCGAAATTCTCGAGATCGGCCTTCGGCGAGCGCGATTGCGGGTGGTACTCCGGATAACCGGCAACCTCGATGTGGAACCAGTCGCCATGCTCGGCGCGGATGAAGCTGACGAGCTCGGACGCATAGCGCAGCTCGCCGACCTCGCCCATCCCCGACGGCAGGTCACCGCGCAGCGCGACGATGTGCCGGATGCCGTGCGAGCGGTACTGGTCGAGGATCGCGCGCAGGCTGTCGCGCGACGAGCCGATGCACGACAGGTGCGGCGCGGCCTCGAGGCCGTCCTTCTGCATGTCGAGCACGGTATCGAGCGTGCCCTGCTGCGTCGAGCCACCGGCGCCGAACGTCACGGAGACGAATTTCGGCTTCAGCGGCAGCAGCTGCGCGCGCGTGGCGCGCAGCTTTTCGACGCCGTCCGCCGTCTTCGGCGGGAAGAATTCAAACGAGAGTTCGATCGGTTTCATGATTCGATGGGGTTGGGCCTGCGCCCGCCGGCCCTCAGCCGATGTCGCGCTGGCCGAAGATCAGGGCGGACAGCAGCCACGACACGATGCTGTACAGGATCGAACCGAAGAACGCGGACCAGAACCCCGACACCTCGAAGCCCTTCAGCAGCGACGACGCGAACCAGAAGCACAGCGCGTTCACGACGAGGATGAACACCCCGAGCGTGACGATCGTGACGGGCAGCGTCAGCAGGATCAGCACCGGCCGGATCACCGTGTTGATCAGCCCGAGCACGACCGCGATGATCAGCGCGGTGCCGAAGCTCTTGATGTGGATCGACGGCACGAGGTACGTGATGATCAGCAGCGCCAGCGCGTTGATGACCCAGGTGAGGATGACGCTCATGGAGGGCTCCGGTTCGGTTGTCGATCGGTACGATCGGTGAGCGCCGCCGCGCCGTGCGCCCGCAACGGGCGCGCGGCGCGACGGCGGCAGCGCATCAGTACATCAGTAGCGGTAGTGGTTCGGCTTGAACGGGCCGTCCTTCTGCACGCCGATGTACGAAGCCTGCTCGTCCGACAGCACCGACAGGTTCGCGCCGATGCGCGCCAGGTGCAGGCGCGCGACCTTTTCATCGAGATGCTTCGGCAGCACGTACACCTTGTTCTCGTACTGCTCGCCGCGCGTGAACAGTTCGATCTGTGCGAGCGTCTGGTTCGCGAACGAGTTCGACATCACGAACGACGGGTGGCCGGTCGCGCAGCCGAGGTTCACGAGGCGGCCTTCGGCCAGCAGGATCACGCGCTTGCCGTCCGGGAAGATGATGTGGTCGACCTGCGGCTTGATGTTTTCCCACTGGTACTGGCGCGTCGACGCAACGTCGATTTCCGAGTCGAAGTGGCCGATGTTGCAGACGATCGCGTTGTGACGCATCGCCTTCATGTGATCGTGGTTGATCACGTGGTAGTTGCCGGTCGCCGTCACGAAGATGTCGGCCTTGTCGGCCGCGTATTCCATCGTCACGACGCGGTAGCCTTCCATCGCCGCCTGCAGCGCGCAGATCGGATCGATTTCGGTGACCCACACGGTCGCGCCCAGGCCGCGCAGCGACTGCGCGCAGCCCTTGCCCACGTCGCCGTAGCCCGCGACGACCGCGACCTTGCCCGCGATCATCACGTCGGTCGCGCGCTTGATGCCGTCGACGAGCGATTCACGGCAGCCGTACAGGTTGTCGAACTTCGACTTCGTGACCGAATCGTTCACGTTGAACGCCGGGAACGGCAGGCGGCCGTCCTTTTCCATCTGGTACAGGCGGTGCACGCCGGTCGTGGTCTCTTCGGTCACGCCCTTGATGTGCGCGAGGCGCTTCGAGTACCAGTTCGCGTCGACGTCGAGGTGGGCCGCGATCGACTTGTACAGCGCGACTTCTTCCTCGTTGGTCGGCTTCGCGATCACCGAACGGTCCTTCTCGGCCTTCGAGCCGAGGATCAGCAGCAGCGTTGCGTCGCCGCCGTCGTCCAGGATCATGTTCGCGAATTCGCCGTTCGGCCATTCGAAGATGCGGTGCGAGAACTCCCAGTATTCGTCGAGCGATTCGCCCTTGAACGCGAACACCGGCGTGCCGGCTTCGACGATCGCGGCGGCCGCGTGATCCTGGGTCGAGAAGATGTTGCACGATGCCCAGCGCACGTCCGCGCCGAGCGCCTTCAGCGTCTCGATCAACACGCCCGTCTGGATCGTCATGTGCAGCGAACCGGCGATGCGCGCGCCCTTCAGCGGCTGCTGCGCCTTGTATTCGTCGCGGATCTGCACGAGGCCCGGCATTTCGGTCTCGGCGATGTTGAGTTCCTTGCGGCCCCAGCCGGCCAGCGCCATGTCGGCGACGACGTAATCGTGGGAAGCCTTGGAATCGATAATGGCGTTCATCACGCCCTCCTTTCTAAAAAGTTTCTAGATTGGTGACGTGAGCGCCGTTCAGGAAGCGGGGCCGGCGCGAAAAAAATCGCCGCACGGCTGCTTGGTGAAGCTCTCCGAGCCTGGCGGACACGGATGGTCCGTCGCAACGCTCCTCGGAAAACGGAGGGGATTGTAGCAAATCGGCGCGCGAAATGCGCAAGGACGACGCGTAGGCACGCGACGCGCGCGGCGCCGGCGCGCGCGGCCGTCGGCAAAGGGTCGGAACTTCTTCGGGTCAGGACTCCGCGCCGACCCACGCCTGCTCGCGCAGCCGGGCGCGCAGGCGTGCGACGGCCTGGCTGTGCAGCTGGCACACGCGCGATTCGCTCACTTCGAGCACCGCGCCGATCTCGCGCAGATTCAGACCCCGTTCGTAGTACAGCGACATCAGCAGCTTCTCGCGCTCCGGCAGCCGCTCGATCGCCTCGACGAGCGCCTCGCGCAGGTGATCGTCGAGCAGCGCCGACAACGGATCGGCGTGATCGACGCGATAGCGGTCGAGGAACGGCTCGTCGTCGGCCGCGCGGTCGAAATCCTCGTAATAGATGAGCTGGCTGCCGTGCAGGTCCTGCAGCATCCCCTGGTATTCGTCGAGCGGCATGTTCAGGTGCTGCGCGATCTCGGTCTCGCTCGCCGAGCGGCCGAGGTGCTGCTCGACCTGGTGCACCGCGTGCTCGACCTCGCGCGACGTCTTGCGCAGGCTGCGCGGCAGCCAGTCGTTGCTGCGCAACTCATCGAGCATCGCGCCGCGGATGCGCTGCGTCGCGTAGGTCTCGAACTGCGCGCCCTGATCTTCCTTGTAGCGGCCGGCCGCGTCCATCAGGCCGATCATGCCGGCCTGGATCAGGTCGTCGAGATCGACGCTCGCCGGCATCTTCGCGACGAGCTGCAGCCCGAGGCGGCGCACGAGCGGCGCGTATTGCGCGAGCACGTCGGCCTGGGACATCTTTCCTTGAGCGTTGTACATCGTGGCTCTCTCCTTCGGGTGGCGCTCACGCGGCGTGTGCCGCGCCCGCCTCATACGACGGCTTGCCGCCGGCGTGGACCGCGCGGCCCGCACCCGAACGCGGGCGCATCGGCCAGTACAACAAATCGGCGGCAATCTGCCGGTAATCGCGCGCGGCAGGCGACGACGGGAACGCGTCGACCACCGCATGCATCAGTTCGCGGGCGTGCTCGACGAGCGGATCGGCGCTCACGCAGCCCGCATCGGCGATCGATACGGTCAGGTAGCGGCTCGCGACGCCCGCGAGGTTGTCGAAGGCCGTCTTCGCGTCCGCGTGGCTGCCGACCTGGTTGGTCAGCACGCGGAACTGCGCGAACGCGTGCGCGAAATGCAGCCGCTTCATGCACGCGTACGCCTCGGTGATCGCCTGCGCGGCGACCCGCGTGACGACCAGCACGTCGTGCGCTTCGCGCGCGAGCGCCGAGAACGACCCGTCGGCGCCGAGCTGCGCGTCGACGAGGACGATATCGGCCGGGCCGTCGATGAAGTCGCTCAGTTGCGCGTCGCTGTAGCCGGCGCGCGCGAGCCGCGCGGCGCCGCACAGGCCGAAGCCGGCCGCCACCCGCGTGCGTTCGCCATCGCGCAGCCACGCGCCGGCGAGCGTCGCGCTGGCCGAATGCACGTCGGCGCGCTCGTCGACGACGAGCACGTCCTTGCCGAGCGACGCGAGCGCCGCCGCGAGATTCACCACGGTGGACGTGCAGCCGACGCCCGCCGGCCCACCCGTCACCGCGACGATACGCGACGCGCGCCCGGCGAGCAGGCGCCGCAGCCCTTCGGCCTGATCGATGATCCGTTTATCCAAATCGCACCTCGTGCAGCTCGGCGGTGGAACGTGCGGTCAGTGCGGAAAGCAGCGTCGGCATGTCCTCGTCTTGCGGCACGAAGGGCGAGCCGTCGCGCGGCACACAGAACGCGCTCTTCAGCAGGAATTTGGTCGACGCGACGTACAGGTTCTCCGGCACCTTCTGGCCGGTCGACACGTAGTGGACCGGCAGCTTGTAGCGGATCACCGTGTCGAGCACGCCGCCGAGGTGGGTCGCCTCGTCGAGCTTCGTGAGGATGCAGCCGGCGAGATCCGGGTGATCGCCCGCGCTGCGGTACGCCTGCACGACTTCGTTCAGCGTGTCGCCGTGGCTCGTCGCGTTGAGCAGCAGCAGGCGCTGCACCGGCGCGTTCGCGCCGTGCAGCATCGCGATCTGGTCGGACACCGCGCGGTCGCGCTGGCTCATGCCGATCGTGTCGATCAGCACGATGTGCTTGTTGCGCAGCTCGGACAGCGCGAGCGCGAGATCGCCCGCATCCTTCACCGCATGCACCGGCACGCCGAGGATCTTGCCGAAGATGCGCAGTTGCTCGTGGCCGCCGATCCGGTAGCTGTCGGTGGTCAGCAGCGCGACCTTGCTCGCGCCGAAGCGCATCACGCAGCGCGCGGCCAGCTTCGCGGTGGTGGTCGTCTTGCCGACGCCCGTCGGCCCCATCAGCGCGAACACGCCGCCGCGCTCCATCAGCGCGTCCTCGCTGTCGAGCACCGGCAGGTTCGACGCGAGCACCGACTGCGCCCATTCGGCGGCCTGCTCGAAGGTCTGCGCGTCGTCGCCGGACGGCAGGTTGTCGACCAGCATCCGCACCAGTTGCGCGGAAAAGCCCGCCGCGAACAGGTGCTTCGTCAGCGCGCCGTGAACGGCGCTGCGGCGCTGGCGGTCGTGCCACATCAGGCTGTCGAACTGCTCTTGCATCATCCCGCGCAGCTCGCCCAGCTCCTGCATCACGGTGTCGTTGACGATCCGCTCGATGCGCGACTTCACCGCGTCGGCCACCGCGGCGGCCGCGTCGGACGACAGGCGCGTGCGTTCGGCCGTCTTGGCGGCGTACGCGGCGCCCGTGTCGGGGGCGCGCCGCGCGGCGGCCGGCGCGCCGGCGGGCGGCATCCGGCGTTCTGCGTCGCGCACGATGTCGCGTGCCCAGTCGGGCGGCGTCGCGCCGGCTGCGGGCTGCGGCGCGCTCGCCTGCGGCTCGGCAGGCGCCTGCGCTCGGGCGATCAGCGCGTCGCGCTGCTGCGTGAGGCGCTTCGCGTGCTCGACCAGCCACGGTGCGGGTTCGGAAGTGGCGGCCGGCGATCCGGGGGCCGGCCATCCGGCGGCCGGCGATCCGGCGGTCGGTGCTGCGATCGACGGCGCGGCCGCGGCGGGCGCGTCAGCCTCGATCGACGAACGATGCGCATCCGCCTCTTGCGCGTCGGCGCTCGCGCCGAACACGGACGAGAACACGTCCGGCAGCCCGCCTTCGCCCGCCGCATACGGATTGACGGCCGGGCGCGGTGCGATGCCGGGGCGCGACACGATCCCCGGCACGGCGGCGGCCGGCACGGATTCCGGCACGCGCGACGGGGCGACGCGCGGACGCGCGGCCGGCGGCGCCACCGCGGCCAGATCCGAATCGGCGAGTGCAACGATTTCGACACTGCCGTCATCGAGCGTGCGGTTCGACAGCACGACCGCGTCGGCGCCGAGCGCCTCGCGCACGAGACGAAGTGCGTCGCGGCTCGTTGCGCCGGTGAATTTGCGAATGTTCAAGCGGAACCCCCGATGACGTTAACGACTTTGATCGTGCGTGTGTCCGGCACTTCGGCATACGACAGCACTTTCAATTGCGGCAGGCTGCGGCGCAGGAAGCGCGCGAGCATCGCGCGCAGCGCGTGCTGCACCAGCAGCACCGGCGGCAGCCCGAGATTCTGTTGACGCAGCATCGCTTGCTGCGTGCCGGTCAGAAGGTTGTGCGCAAGGCCGGGCTCGAGGCCCGGGTTCGCGCCGGTGGCGAGCGCCTGCGACAGCACGCGCTCCAGATTCGCGTCGAGGCCCATCACCTGCATTTCGCCGTTGCCCGGATACCACTGCTGCGTGATCGCGCGGCCGAGCGAGAGCCGCACCGCGGCCGTGATCTCGAACGCGTCGCCGCGGCCCGCATGCTCGGACACGGCCTCGAGGATCGTACGCATGTCGCGGATCGGCACGCCTTCCTCGAGCAGGTTCTGCAGCACTTTCTGCAGCGTGGTGAGCGAGATCGTCTTCGGCACGAGGTCCTCGACGAGCGACGGCGCGTCCTTGCCGGTGCGCTCGACGAGCGCCTGCACTTCCTGGCGGCCGAGCAGCTCGGCCGCGTGCTGGACGACGAGATGGTTCAGATGCGTCGCGACCACCGTGCTCGCGTCGACCACCGTGTAGCCGTACACCTGCGCCTGCTCGCGCAGCGCGACGTCGATCCACACGGCCGGCAGCCCGAACGCGGGGTCCTGCGTGACGGCGCCCGGCAGCGCGGCCGTCACCTGGCCCGGGTTGATCGCGAGCCACTGGCCCGGGAACACTTCGCCCGCGCCGATCTCGACGCCCTTCAGCGCGATCCGGTACGCGTTCGGCCGCAGTTCGAGGTTGTCGCGGATATGGATCACCGGCGGCAGGAAGCCGATTTCCTGCGCGAATTTCTTGCGGATGCTCTTGATGCGCTTGAGCAGCTCGCCGTCGCTGTTCTTGTCGACCAGCGGGATCAGCCGGTAGCCGACTTCGAGGCCGAGCGGGTCGATCAGCTGCACGTCGTCCCAGGTCGCTTCGTGGCTGTCGGCCGGCAGCACCGCGGGCGGTGCGATGTCGGTCACGTCGCCGGCCGCCTTGCGCGCCGCCGCACGCTTGGTCTGGGTGCGCGCCAGCCAGATCGCGCCGCCGCCGAGCGCGAGGAACGCGAAGTGCGGCATCCCCGGGATCAGCCCCATCAGCACGATGATCGCGCCGGTGATGTTCAGCACGCGCGGGTTCGTGAACAGCTGGCCGGTGATTTGCGTGCCGATGTCCTCGTCGGTCGCGACGCGCGACACGATCACGCCGGCCGCGGTCGAGATCACGAGCGACGGGATCTGCGCGACGAGGCCGTCGCCGATCGTCAGCAGCGTGTAGTTGGTGCCGGCCGCGGCGAAGCTCATGTCGTGCTGCACCATCCCGACGATCAGCCCGCCGATCACGTTGATCGCCATGATGATCAGGCCGGCGATCGCGTCGCCGCGCACGAACTTCGATGCGCCGTCCATCGACCCGTAGAACTCGGCTTCCTGCGACACGGCGAGGCGGCGCTTGCGGGCCTGCTCCTCGTTGATGAGGCCGGCGTTGAGATCCGCGTCGATCGCCATCTGCTTGCCGGGCATCGCGTCGAGCGTGAAGCGCGCGGACACTTCGGCGATCCGCCCCGCGCCCTTCGTGATCACCATGAAGTTGATGATCATCAGGATCACGAACACGACGATGCCGACCGCGAAGTTGCCGCCCACGAGGAAGTGGCCGAACGCCTCGATCACCTGGCCGGCCGCGTCGGGGCCGGTGTGGCCTTCGAGCAGCACGACGCGCGTCGACGCGACGTTCAGCGACAGGCGCAGGAGCGTCGAGAACAGCAGCACGCTCGGGAACGCCGCGAAGTCGAGCGGCTTCATCGTGTACATGCTGACGAGCAGCACCATCACCGACAGCGCGATGTTGAAGGTGAACAGCAGATCCAGCAGCATCGGCGGCAGCGGCAGGATCATCATCCCCAGGATCATGCAGATGAGGATCGGGCCCGCGAGCGCGCGCAGGTTCGTGCCTGCCAGCACGTTCGGGCGCTTCGCGAACAGGCCGGTGGTCGGGGTGCTCATGCTGCGTTCCCTTGCTTGCCGAGGGTGTCCTCGGCTTCTTCACGCTCGTCGTCGGCGGCGACCGACGTGCCCTTGTCGAGTTCGGCCGGCACGTCGAGATCGACCGGCATCGCCGGGAACGCGCCGCCTTCCGAACGGAAGCGCTTGAGCTGGTAGACCCACGCGAGCACTTCGGCGACCGCCGAGTACAGCGAACCGGGGATCTCGCGCTCGAGTTCGACGTTGTGATACAGCGCACGCGCGAGCGGCGGCGCTTCGAGCAGCGGCACGTTGTGCTCGGCCGCGAGTTCGCGGATGCGCGCGGCGACGAGGTTCACGCCCTTCGCGACGACCTTCGGCGCGCGCATCTCGCCATCCGTGTATTGCAGCGCGACCGCGAAGTGCGTCGGGTTCGTGACGACCACGTCGGCCTTCGGCACGGCCGCCATCATCCGGCGGCGGGCGATCGCGCGCTGCTGCTGGCGAATCCGCCCCTTCACGTGCGGATCGCCTTCGTTCTCGCGATGCTCGCGCTTCACTTCTTCCTTCGTCATGCGCAACTTCTTGTTGTACTGCCAGAGTTGGTAAGGCACGTCGAGCCCGGCGACGACCAGCATCCCGGCGACCGTCGTGCCGCAGCACACGGCGACCAGATGCAGCGCATCGGGCAGCGCGGCGCCGAGCGGCTGCGTCGCGAGGCCGAGCAGTTCGTCCTTGCTGCGCCAGATCGCGATGCCGCCGATCCCGCCGACGACCAGCGTCTTCGCGATCGACATCCCGAGCTGGATCGGCCCCTGGATCGAGAAGATCCGGCCGAGGCCCGAGATCGGGTTCAGGCGGTCGAACTTCAGCTCGAACGTCTTTTGCGAAATCAGCCAGCCGCCGAGCGCCATCGGCGCGAGCAGCGCGGCGACGCCGGTGAGCGCGAGGAGCGGCAGCAACGCGGCGAAGCCTTCGAGGCTCGCGCTGCCGGCCGCCGACAGCATCCGGTGGGTGTCGAACGCGGTCGCGCGATCGAACGTGAACGCGCCGCGCAGCATCGCCTGCAGATGCGCGCCCGACGGGCCCGCGAGCAACCATGCGCCGTAGAACCCCGCCGCGAGCAGCGCGAACGAAGCCAGTTCGCGCGAACGCGCGACCTGCCCCTCCTCGCGCGCCTTCTCGCGGCGCCTGGGAGTGGCGGCTTCGGTCTTGTCGAGATCGCTCTCGTCTGCCACGGGGCCTCCAGTCGGGTACGGCGGAATGCCGCTTTCCAGTGCCACCGATTATTCATGGAGGCGTCAAACGCCGATCGGTCGAGCAAAGCCGGGAAAGGGGGGTATTTCGGAGAATCGGGCGAACCGCCGCGAACGCGGCTGGAGCGGGGGCGGAACGCCGCGCGGCGCGGCGGGAAAACAGGGCGGCCGGCGCGTCGGCGAAGCGGCGACGGCCAGCGGGACCGCGGCGGCGCGATGCGGGGGAACGGTGCACCGGCGGCCGGGAAAGGCGGGAAATCGGCCTCGACGCAACGATGTCGCGCATCGGAACGAAACGGCCGGCCGCCGGCCTTGAGCGGCCCGACCGACCGAAGCGGCCTCGGGCCTGTTCACGCCGACAACGGGCTTGCGCTGACCCTAGCCGGCCGCCGCCCGCTGCAGCGCGCCGAGATCGAGCTTCTTCATCGTCATCACCTGCGCCATCACGCGCTCGGCGCGGGCCGGGTCGCCGGTCATCAGCTCGGCCATCTGCACGGGCACGACCTGCCACGACACGCCGAAGCGGTCGCGCAGCCAGCCGCATTGCTGCGCGCGCTCGTCGCCGCCTTCGGACAGGCGCGCCCAGTAATGGTCGATCTCGGCCTGGTCGCGGCAGTTGACGACGAACGACACGGCCGGCGTCATCTGGAACACGGGGCCGCCGTTCAGCGCGACGAACGCCTGCCCGTCGAGCTCGAACGCCACGGTCATCACCGCGCCCTCGGCGTTGCCGGACGCGTGCGCGCCGGCCTTGCCGTAGCGCGCGACGTGCACGATGCGCGCGTTGTCGAACACCGATACGTAGAAACCGGCCGCCGCCTCGGCGTCGCGGTCGAACCACAGGAACGGCGTGATGCGCTGGATACGCGGGTTCATGGCGCTGTCTCCTCGATGTCGTGCCGGCACCGGTGCCGGTCTTACATCGTAGACGCTACGCCGGCGCCCGGCAGCGCGCCGGTCCGTAGCCTCAAGGCCGCCGGGCCGAAAAAAAGGGGGCGATCGCTCGCCCCCCTCGTTCCTGCGTCCGGCCGTGCCGCGTCAGAACGCGACGAACGGCTGCGGGCCGCCGCTCGCGGTCTTGTCCATCCCGAAGTAGATCGTCTTGCCGTAGAAGTGCGGCATGCCGATGTCGAGCCAGCTGGACGAGCCGAACGGGCCCGCGATGTCGTTGAACGCGAACGTGGACGAGTTCGAGAACAGCGCATCGGCGTTGGCGACCGGCATCGACACGGTGCCCGACGCGCCGTTCTGCCCGCTCAACGTGGCCGAATAGGTGGTCGTCGCCGACGGGCAGTAGAACTCCGTATTCCGCGTGCACGGTTGCGACGTCGACGTCGAATCGTTGAAGAAATACGCGTTCGAGCCGGTATCGAAGAACGCGGTCACGCTGCGCCCCTGGAACGTCGCACTGACGTCGCCGGTCGTGGTCGACCTCATCACCGTCTTGCCGTCCAGGTTCGGCAGGCCGAACGTCAGCGTGCCGGTCGCGCTTGCCTGCCCGTTGTCGGAGATGGCCGGCATCTGCACGCTCACCCCGTCGTTGTTCGCGAACCGATGCACCGGATTCGCCACCTGCTGCGCCAGCGGCACGAGCGCGACCGTGCAGCGCGCGTTGTCGCCGTTCGGGCACGCGTAGTAGTTGTTGCTCGTCGACGTCGACGTGGCGCAGGTCGTGCCGCAGTCGTACGGCGCCGGCCCGATGCCGAGGATGCCGTTCGCGCCGAGCGCGCCGGTCGAGTTGGCCGACGCGCCGCCGTTCGTGCATGAACTCGGTACGTTGGTCGTGCCGAGGTCGCCGATGATCTGCACGGGCAGCGAGCTCGCCTGCTCGGTGCCGATCGACAGGTCGACGGTGCGCACCGAGCCCCACGTGTAGCTCGACACGAACTTGCCGCATTCGGCGACCGGCGCGCCACCGCTCGTCACCTGCGGCAGGCTGTCGTGCACGCCCGCCACCGCGCTGCCGACGAGCCGCAGCCCGTAGGACGCGGTATCGACGAGCACGTTGTTGACGATCTGGCAGTTCGACGTGCCCGGCACGCAGATCTTCAGGCTGATGGTCGGGATGTTGATCACGTTCGCGGCGCCGGCGCCGACCGTGACGACGGCCGTGTTGCCGCTGTTGCCGTCGGACCCGCCCGAGCCGTTGCCGCCCGTATTGCCGGCATTGCCGCCGTTGCCCGAACCGCCGCCGCCATCGCCGCCGCCGCATGCCGTCACGAGCACGGCCGTCGCGGCCAGGAGGCCCAGCACGCCGAGCCAGCGCTTGAATGTACGAGGAATGCTCAAGATCGCTCTCCCGCTGTCACTGGATATCGGTGCCGGCCACGCCGGCGGGCAGCGCCGACGGCAGCCACGCCTGGCCGGAGAAGGCGCCCATATGGCCGCCCGTCCGGATCACGAGGCCGCTCGTCTCGACCGCCACCGGCGCGCGCCAGCCGCGCGCCCGGTGCGCCGCCTGGACGCCGGCGGTGTACTGCGGGAAATAGCTGCCGAGCAGCGACGCGAGATCCGGCATCGTCGGCCCGCGCCACGCGAGGCCGAACACGCTGCCGGCGGCCGACGTGTATTCGTGGATGACGGTGCCCGATCCGAGCGTGATCTCGCGGACGGTATAGGCGGCCGTGCTGGCCTGCGCGCCGTCCGCCGAGCGCATGGCGCGCTGCAGCGCGCGCACGGTGGCGGCCTGATCGTCCGCCGGCGGCGACATCGGCGCGCCGCCCAGTTCCGCATGTGCGTGGACGGCCCACAGCACACCCATTGCAGCCGTCGCGTGCGCGACGGTCCAGCCCAAGCGTTTCAGCTTCACGTTCCCCCCCAAGGGACTGGCTTCGTTGCCGACGGCGCCGCCGTCGGCACGCGCCGCCTGCCAACTTATGAATCTTACGAATGAGACGCTACGTTGCTGCTGACGCGTAGTATGCCTGCGGAGTGTGGCGAAGTGTCAATTCGACGCAGGATGACACCGCGCCGCGCAAGCGCGGCGGGCGGGAGAACGAGGCGGGAAAGGGGAATGCGCGCATCGGCGGCCCCGCGGGGCGGGGCGCCCGGCAACCGGGCGCGCGGATGCGCCGCGGCAGGATCAGAAGCCGAGGCTCGCGAGCAGATCGTCGACCTGCCCCTGGTCCTGAACGACGTCGGATTTGCCTTCCGGCGCGATCTGCGGGCCGTTCAGCAGCGATTCGGGGCTGCCGGTCGCGCTCATCTGCTCGGCCGCCAGCGCGGCCGCGGTGGCCGCGAACTGCTCGCGCCGCTCCGGCGCGATGTTCTCGACGAGCACGGTGAGGAGCTGCTGCTCGATCAGGTAGACCATGTCCATGATCTTCTTGATCACCTGCCCGGTCAGATCCTGGAAATCCTGCGCGAGCATGATCTCGAGCAGTTGCGCGCGGGTCGCCGACGTCGACTCGGGCAGCGTGCGCAGGAACGTGCGCGTATCGTCCATCAGCTCGCGCACTTCCGCGTGCTCGATCGGCGCGGCATACCACTGCGCCCAGCGCGCGTCGAGCGCCTCGGCTTCGTTCTGGATACGCTCCTGCACCGGCTTCGCGATCTCGATCGCATTCAGCACGCGCTCGGCGGCCTGTTCGGTCATCGTCGCGACGTAGCGCAGCCGGTCGCGCGCATCGGGCACGGCTTCCGCCGCGCGCTCGACATGCTTGTCGAGCCCGAGCTCGCGCATCGAATCGCGCAGCGTGCGCGTGACGTGGCCGATGCGCGCGAGGATCCGGTCGCTCGCGTAATCGGCGCCTTCGGCATGGCCGTCGGCGTTGATCGCCGCGCCGGCGAGCGCCGCATGGATCGGCTCGTTCACGTTCAGCTCCCGGCCTTGGCCATCTTGTCGATGATCTTGTTCAGCTTCTCGTCGAGCGTCGCGGCCGTGAACGGTTTCACGACGTAGCCGCTCGCGCCGGCCTGGGCGGCCGCGATGATGTTCTCCTTCTTCGACTCGGCCGTGACCATCAGCACCGGCAGGTGCGTGAGCGTCGCGTCCGCGCGGATTTCCTTCAGCATCGCGAGGCCGTCGAGGTTCGGCATGTTCCAGTCCGAGATCACGAAGTCGAAGCCGCCGCCGCGCAGCCGCGCGAGGCCGGCCGCGCCGTCCTCCGCCTCATCGACGTTCGTGTAGCCCAGTTCCTTGAGCAGGTTGCGGACGATCCGGCGCATCGTCGGGAAATCGTCCACCACCAGGATTTTCATGCTCTTGTCCATCGTCGTTCCTTTCCAGATTCGTTTCCGTCGAGGCGCGTATCGTGGCACGCGCCCCGTGACATTCCATTCACACGCGCTGCACGCGGTCGCCCATCGTCGCCAGGCGCGCCATCACGCGGCGGCTCATGTCGGCGAGCGGTGCGACCTCGTCCGCGCCGCCGAGCGCGATCGCCTCGCGCGGCATCCCGAACACGATACAGCTCGCTTCGTCCTGCGCGAACGTGTGAGCGCCCGCGCGTTTCATTTCCAGCAGGCCGGCCGCGCCGTCGCGGCCCATCCCGGTGAGGATCACGCCGATCGCGTTCTTGCCCGCGTGCGTCGCCGCCGAGCGGAACAGCACGTCGACCGACGGGCGGTGCCGGTTCACCGGCGGCTCGTCCGACAGTTGCGCAATATAGTTCGCGCCGCTTCTCGCGAGCAACAGGTGCGCATGGCCCGGCGCGATGTACGCATGGCCCGGCAGCACGCGTTCGCCGTGCTCGGCTTCCTTCACCGCGATCCGGCACAGGCCGTTCAGCCGCTGCGCGAACGATTTCGTGAAGCCGGGCGGCATGTGCTGCGCGATCAGCACGGCCGGCGCATCCGGCGGCAGCGGCGTCAGCACTTCGCGGATCGCCTCGGTGCCGCCCGTCGACGCGCCGATGATGATCAGCTTCTCGGTACTGACGAGCGGGTTGTTGATCATCGGCGCGGCCGCGGCGCTGTCCGCCGAGCGCGCGGCGGCCTGCGGCTGCGGCGCCTGGCGCACGCGCGCGCGCGACGCCGCGCGGATCTTGTCGGCGAGCTTTTCCGCGTAGTCGAGCATCCCGTCGCGAATCCCGACGCGCGGCTTCGTGACGAAATCCACCGCGCCGAGTTCGAGCGCGCGCAGCGTGATTTCCGAGCCGCGCTCGGTCAGCGACGACACCATCACGACCGGCATCGGCCGCAGGCGCATCAGCTTCTCGAGGAAGTCGAGCCCGTCCATGCGCGGCAT
Source organism: Burkholderia sp. E168m15 (assembly GCF_016586105.1). Taxonomy (NCBI): domain Bacteria; kingdom Pseudomonadati; phylum Pseudomonadota; class Betaproteobacteria; order Burkholderiales; family Burkholderiaceae; genus Burkholderia; species Burkholderia sp. E168m15. Next base: position 953 of record NZ_BCPO01000007.1, on the reverse strand, counting down.
TTCGACGTCGAGCGTGAGCACGTCGGGGTTGTGCTGCTTGATGAGCTCGCGCGCGACGAGCGGATCGGGCGCGGTCGCGACCACCGTCATGTCGGGCTGGCTGTTGATGATCTCGGTCATCAGGCTGCGGATCAGCGCCGAATCGTCGACGCACAACACTTTGATCTTCTGCACTGCGGTCAGGCCTCCTGCTTTCTTGATAGGTTCGCGGCATACGGGCTCCCGGCCGAGGGGCTCCCGGCGCCCGGCGCCGTGCCGCGCCCGCCGAACAGCTCGATGCGCGGGCGCGCCGGTTGCGGCGCGGCAGGCCGCTTCGCGGCGAACAGCTCGACCTGCGCGCGAGTCCGTGCGGCGCGGAGGCGATCGGCCTCGCGCGCGAGCGCGGCTTCGCGCTCGGTCACGCCCGGCACCTGCAGCCGCAACTTCTTCACCATCGCGCGCCCGCTGTGCGGCATGAACGCGACCTTGCGCGGATGCACGCCCTGCAGGTCTTCCGCGGTGATGCGGATGCGCTCCAGCGCGAGATAGCGGCGCACGAAATCCGCGTTGCGATCGCCGATGTTGATCGTCGTCATCCCGGCCAGCACGGCCGCGCCGCCGAACACCTTCGCCTCGAAGCGCTCGCGGCGCCCGCCGGCCTTGATCAGCTCGTTGATCAGCACTTCCATCGCATACGCGCCGTAGCGCATCGATTCCGACGCGGCCGCGCCCGGATCGGCGCCGTCGTCCGGTAGCATGAAATGGTTCATCCCGCCGATGCCCGCGTACGGGTCGTGCAGGCACGCGGCGACGCACGAGCCGAGCACGGTCATCAGCACCATGTCCTCGGCGGTCGTGTAGAACTCGTTCGGCAACAGCTTCACGCCGGGGCGCTCGAAGTGGTTGTCGAAGTAGCGATTGGTCGCGATCGGCAGGGCGCTCATCCGCGCTCTCCATAGGCCGGCGCGCCGCCC
>NZ_BCPO01000006.1:0-1144 GCF_016586105.1 Burkholderia sp. E168m15 | reverse complement strand
CGCCGCGCTCGTCGGCGCGCCGCGCGGCCGCGCGCCCTGCGCGGCGTCGCGCGTCAGTTCGTACACCGTCTGCCCGCGCAGCCGGAACGCCTGCGTCACGTACGTGAAGTTCTCCGAATGGCCGGCGAACAGCAGCCCGCCCGGCTTCACGAGCGGCTCGAAGCGCGACAGCACCTGCCCCTGCGTCGGCTTGTCGAAATAGATCATCACGTTGCGGCAGAAGATCGCGTCGAACGGCTTCGCGATCCCGTAGTCCGCATCGGTCAGGTTCAACTGCTCGAAACGGATCATCGCGCGCAGCTCGGGGCGCACCTTCACGCGGCCGGCCTGCGCGCCGGTGCCCTTCAGGAAGAAGCGCTTGAGCCGCTCCGGCGACAGGTGCTTGACCTGGTCGTACGTGTAGATGCCGGCTTCGGCCTTCGCGAGCACCTGCGTGTCGAGATCGGTCGCGAGGATCGATGCGTTGCGCGCGGCCGTGTCGCCGAGCGCCTCGATCAGCGTGATCGCGATCGAGTACGGCTCCTCGCCGGTCGACGCCGCCGAGCACCAGACCGACACCGGCGCCGGCCGCGATTTCACGAATTCCGACAGGATCGGGAAATGGTGCGACTCGCGGAAAAACGCGGTCAGGTTGGTCGTCAGCGCGTTGGTGAACGCTTCCCACTCGAGCGGATCGTCTTCCTGCTCGAGCAGGTCGAGGTAGTCGCGGAACGTGTCGAGGCCGCGCGCCCGCAGCCGTCGCGCGAGACGGCTGTAGGCCATGTCGCGCTTGTGCTCGGACAGCGAGATGCCCGCGCGTTGGTGGATCAGCGCGCGGATGCGTGCGAAATCCGCGCCGGTGAACGCGAAGTCGCGCCCCGGCTCGCCCGCGCGAGGCGAGGCATCCGGTACATCGGGTCGAAACGGCGCGCGCGCGTGCGACATGGCTTAGAAGGTCTCCCAGTCGTCGTCCGACGCGCCGGCGGCGGCCAGCGCCGGCTTCTCGCCGTTCAGCGCCGGGCGCACGAGCGCGGGCTTCGCGGCCGGCTTGTCCGCCGCGGCGGCCGTCTTCGCGAGACGCGGGCCGTAGCCGCCCGCGGCGGTACCGCCACGGGCAGCCGGTGCGTCCTTCTGCGTGCGCGCGGCCGCATCGGCCGCACGCTTC
>NZ_BCPO01000005.1:0-3393 GCF_016586105.1 Burkholderia sp. E168m15 | reverse complement strand
CGAGCGCGATGCCGCCCGCGACGCGCCAGCCCGACACGATCGCCTTCATCTGGCGCGTCTGCTCCTCGAGCGACGCGGCCGCGGCGGCCGCCTGCTCGACGAGCGCCGCGTTCTGCTGCGTGACCGCATCCATCTGGCCGACCGCACGGTTGACCTGCTCGATGCCGGTCGACTGCTCGTCGGAGGCCGCGCTGATCTCGCCCATGATGTCGGTCACGCGGCGCACCGCCTGCACGATCTCGTCCATCGTCGCGCCGGCGCGCGCGACGAGCGCCGACCCGCTGTCGACCTTCTCGGCCGAATCGCCGATCAACTGCTTGATTTCCTTCGCGGCGCTCGCGCTGCGCTGCGCGAGCGAACGCACCTCGCCCGCGACCACCGCGAAGCCGCGGCCCTGCTCGCCGGCCCGCGCCGCTTCGACGGCCGCGTTCAGCGCGAGGATGTTGGTCTGGAACGCGATGCCCTCGATCGTGCCGATGATGTCGACGACCTTGCCCGAGCTCGCCGCGATGTCCTGCATCGTCGACACGACCTGGCCGACCACGTCGCCGCCCTGCGTCGCGATGTCCGACGCGTTCACCGCGAGCTGGCTCGCCTGCCGCGCGTTTTCCGCGTTCTGCCGCACGGTGCCCGTCAGCTGCTCCATGCTCGATGCGGTTTCCTGCAGCGAGGCGGCCTGCTCCTCGGTGCGCTGCGACAGGTCGATGTTGCCGCTCGCGATCTCGCGCGCGCCGACGTCGATCGATTCGGTGCCGCGATGCACGGCCTGCACCATCGTCGTGACGGCGTCCTGCATCCGCTTGATGCCGCCGAACAGGCGGCCGATCTCGTTCGTGCTGAACACGCTCACCGGTTGCGTGAGATCGCCGCCGGCGATGCGCTCGAAGTGCGCGATCGCGTCCTCGATCGGCTGGACGATCAGCCCGCGCAGAACGAAGCGGATCGCGATCACGACGACGAACGCGAGCGCGATGCCGGCCGCGATCAGCGCGATCATCATCGAGATCTGCGACTGCGTCGCGGCCTGGCGTTCTTCCGCGCGCTTTTGCAGCGCGGCGATCACGGCCGCCGCCGTCTGGTCGAACGCGACGAACATCGGGCTGATCTTCGCGTCGGCGATCGCGTGGTACGCGGCCATGTCGCCCGCGCGCGCCGCGGCGAATTCCGGTTCGACGCCTTCCTTCATGATCGTCGCGTAACGCGCGGTGAGCTCGTCGACGAGCGCCTGCTCGACGCCGAGCTTCGGCGTCGACTGGAACGTCTGCCAGTTCTGGTTCGACTTCGCATACAGCTCCTGCGCGCGGTCGAGCACCTTCGCCGCGTCGGCCGCATTGCCGGCTTCGGTCAGCGTACGAAAGCGATCGAGCGCGACGCGCGAGCGCAGCAGGTACGCGGCCGTGTCGTCCAGCGTGTGGATCGCCGGCAGGTCGACGTGCGCGATCTCGTCGAGCGAACGGCTCGCGTGATTCAGCGCGTAAAGGCCGAGCCCGCCGACCGCGGCGGCCAGGCACACGAGGATGAGTCCGACCGCCGTGAGCGTCGTGCGGATCGACCAGTTATGCAACATTGCAGATTCTCCCGAAATTGCTGCGCGCGCGGCGCGCTTACCCGCCGAGTGTCTCGATCAGCGCCATTTCACGGCTCGACATCAGCTTCTCGATGTCCATCAGGATCAGCATCCGGCCGTCGACCGTGCCGAGGCCCGTCAGGTACTCGGTCGTCAGCGTCGCGCCGAATTCCGGCGCCGGCATGATCTGGTCGGTCTGCAGCGTCAGCACGTCCGACACGCCGTCGACCACCATCCCGACCACGCGGTTCGACACGTTCAGGATGATCACGACGGTCTGGTGGTCATACTCGACGCGGCCGAGGTGGAACTTGATCCGCATGTCGACGATCGGCACGATGATCCCGCGCAGGTTGATCACGCCCTTGATGAACTCGGGCGCGTTCGCGATGCGCGTGACGCTGTCGTAGCCGCGGATTTCCTGCACTTTCAGGATGTCGATCCCGTATTCCTCGTCGCCGAGCGTGAACACGAGGAATTCCTGGCCCGTCGCATCGCCGTGCGCCGCATCGCGGCGGCTCGTCGCGGCATTCGCCGCGGCCGGATTGATCATTTGGACTTCAGCAGACACGTTTGCCCCCAATCGGTTGAATGGCGAGAGTCAGAAGACGGCGAGCTCGGCGCCGGCTCGGGCGCCGTGCGTCGCACGGGTTTCGCGGTTCAGCGCCGCGACGTCGACGATCAGCGCGACGCTGCCGTCGCCGAGGATGGTCGCCGCCGAGATGCCATGCACCTTGCGGTAGTTGGTTTCGAGGTTCTTCACGACCACCTGCTGCTGGCCGACCAGTTCGTCGATCAGCATCGCGAAGCGGCGCCCCTCGGTTTCCATGATCGTGACGATCCCCTGCGTCGGGTCGGTGCGCGCGTCCTCGACCGAGAACACCTCGTGCAGCGCGACCAGCGGCAGGTATTCGCCGCGCACGCGCACCACGCGCTCGCCGTTGCCGACCGTGTAGATGTCGTCGTTCGACGGCTGCAGCGACTCCATCACGAAGTTCAGCGGCAGGATGAAGATCTCGCTGCCCACCTTGACCGACATCCCGTCGAGGATCGCGAGCGTGAGCGGCAGCACGATCCGTGTGGTCGTGCCGCGGCCGGCCTGCGACGAGATTTCGACATGACCGCCCATCGACTGGATGTTGCGCTTCACGACGTCCATCCCGACGCCGCGGCCCGACACGTCGGTCACCGTCTCGGCGGTCGAGAAGCCCGGCGCGAAGATCAGTTGCCAGACTTCGTCGTCGCTGATGTTCTCGGAGATCTGCATGCCCTGCTTCGCGGCCTTCGCGAGGATGCGCTCGCGGTTCAGGCCCGCGCCGTCGTCGCTCACCTCGATCACGATGTTGCCGCCGTGATGCGCGGCCGACAGCACGAGCTGGCCGACCGCGTCCTTGCCGGCGGCGACGCGCTTGTCGACGGTCTCGATGCCGTGGTCGAGGCTGTTGCGCACCAGGTGCGTGAGCGGATCGATGATCCGTTCGATCAGGCTCTTGTCGAGCTCGGTCGCCTGGCCGAACGTGACCAGTTCGACCTGTTTGCCGAGCTTGCCGGCGAGGTCGCGCACGAGCCGCGGGAAGCGGCTGAACACGTAATCCATCGGCATCATGCGGATCGACATCACCGCTTCCTGCAGGTCGCGCGCGTTGCGCTCGAGCTGCGCCATCCCGTTGAACAAGCGGTCGTGCAGCGCCGGATCGAATGCGGTCGCCGTCTCGGCCAGCATCGCCTGCGTGATCACCAGTTCGCCGACGAGGTTGATCAGCTGGTCGACCTTCTCGACGCCGACGCGGATCGAACTGCCTTCGGCGCCGGCGGCGGCCGCGGCG
>NZ_BCPO01000004.1:0-28877 GCF_016586105.1 Burkholderia sp. E168m15 | reverse complement strand
AGGCGCGCCCGCGCCGCTTTCGGCCTTCAGCCGTTCGAGCTTCGCGCAGATCGTCGCGGCGGCGGCCGCGTCCGGTTCGGCACTCGCGCGGTAGTCGACGAGCTGGTCGGACAACACGTCCTTGGTTTCCAGGAACGCGTCGATCATTTCCTTGGTCAGCGTCAGCTCATGGTTGCGCGCGCGGTCGAGCAGCGATTCGAGGATGTGCGTCGTATCGGTCAGCGCGGAAAAGCCGAACGTCGCCGCGCCGCCCTTGATCGAATGCGCGGCGCGGAAGATCGCCGCCAGATCCTCGGGATCGGGCGCATCGACGTCGAGGTTCAGCAGCAGCTGCTCCATCTGCGCGAGCAGCTCGTCGGCTTCGTCGAAAAAGGTCTGGTAGAACTGAGTGATGTCGAGAGTCATGCCCGGTCACCGGTTGAATTCGTCGCGTTCATGTCAGGAGGCAGCCGGCTCGGACAGCGTCGCGACCAGCTCGACGAGCACGCCCGGGTCGATCGGCTTTTCGATCCAGCCGGTCGCGCCCGCGTCGCGTGCGGCGTCCTTGAACGCATCGCTGCCCTCGGTCGTCAGCACGAGGATCGGCGTGTCCGCGTACGCGGTCAGCTTGCGCAGCGCGGCGATCACCTCGAGCCCGCTCTTGCGCGGCATGTTCTGGTCGGTCAGGACCAGGTCGTACGGCGCCGTCGCCGCCATGTCGAAGCCGGCTTCGCCGTCCGGCGCCACCGTCACGTCGTAGCCCGCCTGCGCAAGCGTGGCCTGCAGCAGCGCACGCATGGTCGCGGAGTCGTCGATGGCGAGAATGGTTCGGATCATGTCTGTCTCGGAAACGTCAGGGTTTCGGCGCCACGGCGACGGCGCTCGCCACGACCGGCCGCACCGCCGGCGTCGGGCCGCCGAGCTGCTGCGCGAGCAGCTTCGAGCCGGCCGCGTCGGCGGACAGCGTCGTCGTCGTCGCGTCGTCGCGCATCAGCGCTTCTTCGGATTTGCGATTCAGCACGATCACGCTGATCCGGCGGTTTTCCGGATCGAGCGGATCGGCCTTGTTCAGGTTCTGCGTCGACGCGAGGCCGAGCACGCGCAGCACTTTCGCCTCGTCCATGCCGCCGGAGATCAGCTCGCGGCGCGACGCGTTCGCGCGGTCGGCCGACAGTTCCCAGTTGCTGTAGCCGCCCTCGCCGCCCGCGTACGGCACGGCGTCGGTATGGCCCTGGACGATGATCCGGTTCGGCACGTCGTTCAGCGTCTTGCCGATCTCGCGCAGGATGTCGCGCATGTACGGCTCGACGTGGTCGCTCGACATCGCGAACATCGGCCGCTTCTGGGAATCGACGATCTCGATGCGCAGCCCCATCAGCGTCGAATCGATGCGGATCTGCTGCTTGAACTGGCGCAGTGTCGGGTTGGCCTCGATCGCGGCCATCAGCTTGATCTGCAGGTCGTGCAGGCGCGTCTGCTCGAGCCGGTCCTGCGCGCCCTGCGCCTGCGACCGGGAATTGTCGTCGCCCGCCTTCGCGAGACGCTCGGCGAGCGACGTCGTGCCGTCGGTGCGGCGCAGCGTGCCGGCGTCGACGCTCGACAGGTCGCGGCCGCCGCCGTTGATGATGCTGGACTCCTGCGAGCTGCGGTCGCCGCTGCCGAGAATCGCGGCCTTCAGCGGCATGTTGAAGTATTCGGCGATCCCCTTCAGCTGCACCGGCGTGACCGAGCTCAGCAGCCACATCAGCAGGAAGAACGCCATCATCGCGGTCATGAAATCCGCGTACGCGAGCTTCCATGCGCCGCCGTGGTGGCCCTTCTTCGCCGGGGCCACCCGCTTGACGACGATCGCGCGATCCTTGCTCTTGCTCATCGGTCGCTCCGCGTCACTTCGCCTTCACGCGGCGAACATGTTCTTCGAGCTCGGAGAACGACGGACGCTCGGTCGAGAACAGCACCTTGCGGCCGAACTCCACCGCGATCGCCGGCGCATAGCCGTTCAGCGTCGCGAGGATCGTCACCTTGATGCACTGGAACATCTTGGTCGACTCGGCGACGCGCTGCTCCGCGAGGCTCGCGAGCGGCCCGATCAGCCCGTACGACAGCAGGATCCCGAGGAACGTGCCGACCAGCGCCTGCGCGATCATCGCGCCGAGCACCGCGGGCGGCTTGTCGGCCGAGGCCATCGTGTGCACGACGCCCATCACGGCCGCGACGATGCCGAACGCCGGCATCGCGTCGCCGACGCGCATCAGCGCATGCGCCGGGCCTTCGCCTTCCGTGTGGTGCGTCTCGATCTCCTCGTCCATCAGGCTCTCGATCTCGAACGCGTTCATGTTGCCGCCCACCATCAGGCGCAGGTAGTCGGTCAGGAATTCGACGATGTGGCGATCGGCGAGGATCTTCGGGTATTGCGTGAAGATCGGGCTCTTTTCGGGATCGTCGATGTCGGCCTCGAGCGTCAGCGTGCCTTCCTTGCGTGCCTTCGCGAGCAGCACGTAAAGCAGCGCCATCAGCTCCATATAGACGTCCTTCGTGTATTTCGAACCCTTGAAGAGCGTCGGCAGCACGCGCAGCGTGGCCTTGATGGTCTTGCCGCCGTTGCCGAGGATGAACGCGCCGACGCCGGCGCCCACGATCATCAGGATCTCGACGGGCTGGATCAAGGCGCCCAGATGCCCGCCTGCCAGCGCATAACCGCCGAAGACGGACAACAGCGTCACGAGTGTTCCCACGATAATCAGCACTGCCTGTCCCTCACGAAAGACCGGCGGGGAGACCGCCGTTAAACAGGTTTACGGCAGTCGGCAGGAAAACTTTCGCGGCCGCCCGGCGGCGGCCCGACGGTGTTTACCAGCAATGCGCGGACGATTCGCGCGGCCCGTGGGGCGCCACTCGGGCCCCGCTTGCGCCCCGTCCGGCCTTGCCCGGCCCGGCGTTCAGGCCACGGCGGCGGCCAGTTCGGCGCGCGCGGCGGCGGCCTTGCGGGTCTTGCCGGCGCGCGACGGCGGCTGGCACAGGCCACACACGAAACCTTGATGCGGATCATGCGCATGCGCGACGAAGTGGCCGCCGCAGCGCGTGCACGGGGTCATCTGCAGCATCCCCGAATCGAAGAAGCGCACCAGCGTCCACGCCCGCGTGAGGCTCAGCGCGGCCTCGTCGCCGGACAGGTTCACGTGCTCCAGATAGAGCCGGTACGCCTTCACGATCGACTGGATCGTGTCGCAGCGGCCGTGGTCCTGCATGAACCGGTAGATGTTGTAGAACAGCGACGAGTGGATGTTCGGCTGCCACGTCATGAACCAGTCGGTCGAGAACGGCAGCATCCCCTTCGGCGGCGACACGCCCTTCAGTTCCTTGTACAGCTTGATCAGACGGTCCCGCGACAGGCTCGTCTCCGCCTCCAGCAGCTGCAGCCGGGCGCCCAGTTCGATCAGTTCGATGGCGAGGGTGATTTCCTTCACCTCGATCACGACGCTTTTGCTTGCCATGGTGATAACCGTCCGCTTGACGTTATTCGAATGAATGGCCAACACGCTGCCGGCCGGCGCGGCGCGCCGGGACAAACGCAAGGCGGGATGGATCAGCGGACGCCTTCGACCTGCTGCCCGGCCATCAGGATGGCCGAGTGGGCGTGCGCGACGACATCGCTGCGGCCCTTGTCGGCGAGCGACGACAGCAGCGCGTGATCATCGAAGCGGAAGCGGCACAGCATCTGGTTCGACGCGGCCAGCTTCACGGTCTGCGCGAGCGTGAGGTTGGCGAGCACGTCGGCGAGTTCCTGGGAAATGCCCATGCGGAACATGCCCATCGCCTTGTCTTCCCGCAGCAGTCGCTGCGCGAGGAGGAGGTACGACAGGTTGACCTCTTTGATCTCACTGAGCATTTCGCTGGTAGCGCTCATGATTCCCCCGTTAAAAAGCTTTGCTTTGGCCATTCATGTTATGAAAACGTTTGCTCGATCAGCGCGCACCGGGCGCTCAGTCGGCTCGTTTATAGTCTTACAGGGCGAATTTTGGCCAAACGGGATTTATGTCGGTATCAGCGAAGTGGCGTATGCCGTGCAGGATTTGTCTGTAAACCGTGTAGGAATTTTTCCGACAAGGCGAATTGAAAGGAATCGGAAAAACGGGTTGCAACGCGAATTCGGTTGCGAAGGGCTCCGATGGCCGCCACGCCAGAGGTGGAAGGCTTGCCGGCAAGGCTGCCGGCAATCGGATCGGTAAAAATTATAGTGCTTTTTCACGATAGCGCAACAATAGTTATGGCTGTCGCGATTCATGATTCCGCGCCCTTTTTCTCGGGGTTTTCGCGTATTTCATCGTGTAACAAGCCTTAAGTGTTTGAAAAAACACTCGAACCCCTCAGGGCGATATCGATAATGGACTCCAATGGGCGGCGGCGCGAGCCGTGCCGGCCCGCCCCGCAGCTTGCCGTCCGGCGCTCCGCGCACCCCGCCCAGGGCCCGGCCACGTACCGCCAACCGCGTGCGTCGGCAAGTTCCGCAACCTTGTACGGGATCCGTCTCGGCGTCATCGCGCCCCGGATCGACACAGGAGAACATCCATGCGAATTGCCCAGATCGCGCCGCTGTACGAAGCCGTCCCGCCGAAACTCTACGGCGGCACCGAGCGTGTCGTGTCCTACCTCACCGAGGCGCTCGTCGAACTCGGCCATGACGTGACGCTGTTCGCCAGCGGCGACTCCGTCACGTCGGCCCGTCTCGAGGCGGCGTGGCCGCGCGCGCTGCGGCTCGACCCGTCGGTCCGCGATTCGATGGCGCCCCATATGCGGCTCCTCGAGCAGGTCGCCCGGGTCGCGCACGAATTCGACGTGCTGCACTTCCACCTCGACTACCTGCCGTTCCCGCTGATGTCGCGCCTCGACACGCCGTACGTGACGACGCTGCACGGGCGCCTCGACCTGCCGGAGCTGCAGCCGGTGTTCGACGCGTTCCCGTATTCGCCGGTCGTGTCGATCTCGAACAACCAGCGCAAGCCGCTGCCGCAGGCCGCGTGGGCCGGCACCGTGTACCACGGGCTGCCCGACACGCTGCTCACGCCGCAGCCGGACGTGAAGCCCGAATACCTCGCGTTCCTCGGCCGGATCTGTCCCGAAAAGCGCGTCGACACCGCGATCCGCATCGCCGCGCAAAGCGGGCTGCCGCTGAAGATCGCGGCGAAGGTCGACAAGGCCGACGCCGACTACTTCAAGGAAGTGATCGAGCCGCTGCTCGGCCAGGCGCACGTCGAATTCATCGGCGAGATCAACGAAGCACAAAAGCCGGCGTTCCTGTCCGGCGCGAAGGCGCTGCTGTTCCCGATCGACTGGCCGGAGCCGTTCGGCCTGGTGATGATCGAGGCGATGGCCTGCGGCACGCCGGTCGTCGCGTTCAACCGCGGCTCCGTGCCGGAAGTGATCGAGGACGGCGTGACCGGCTTCATCGTCGAGGACGTGCAGGGCGCGGTCGGCGCGCTGCACCGGATCGACAGCCTGTCGCGCACCGCGATCCGCGAGCGTTTCGACACGCGTTTCAGCGCGAAGGCAATGGCGCAGCGTTACGTCGAGACTTACGAATCGCTGTGCGCGGCAACCAAGCAACCGGCATTGCGCCGGGTCGCGGGCGCCTGACGCGAAAATCCGCGCGGAAATAGGCCGTAAATCCGCGCCGAAATCGGCGCGCAAAACCCGCAAAGCAAAAGAGCCGCATCGTCGATGCGGCTCTTTCCATTTGGCCTTCGGTCACTCGATCAGAAAACGATCGCGGTTTTTGCCGACGATCCAATTCGGCGGCTTGCCGCGCCCACTCCAGGTGGCACCCGACTTCGGATCGCGGTATTTCGGCGGCAACGGCGCCTTCTTCGGCGGACGCCCGCGCCGCGCCCGTTCCGCGAAGCCCAGGTCCTGGGCCGTCAGGCCATATTCGGCAATCATTCGCTGGACATCGGCGATCACCGCTGCCACTTCCTGGCGGCGCACGTCGTCCGCCTGGGCCTGCAGATCGGCGATCTGCGCCTTGAGTTTCGCGTATTGAGACATTTTTCGACTCCCCTTTTCGATGATGCGGCCCCGGCGAATCCGGCCGGGACACCAACGTCCGTTACGTCATCCGCACTGCCGCCCTGCCCTTCGAAATTAATGCTGCCATCTTTAACCGAATCGTCTATATCGAGAATGCGGACTTATTCTAATAAAAGGCATTCGTCAGCCATTCAAATTTAACAATCGTTTACCCTCCCGAACCCGATTCATTTCCTATAATCCAGACCAATTCCGGACGACGAAATAAATCCGTTGCGTCGGCCGGGGTCTTCAACCCACTTGGACGAGGTCCTTACATGAATCTTTCTCAGCGTCTCGCTGCAGAGGTATTCGGCACGTTCTGGCTGGTGCTCGGCGGGTGCGGAAGCGCCGTGCTGGCCGCCGCCTTTCCGGGCCTCGGCATCGGCTTTGCCGGCGTCGCACTCGCCTTCGGCCTGACCGTGCTGACGATGGCATTCGCAATCGGCCACATCTCGGGTTGCCACCTGAATCCGGCGGTGAGCGTCGGCCTGACGGTCGCCGGCCGCTTCCCGGCACGCGATCTCGCGCCGTACATCGTCGCGCAGGTCGTCGGCGCCACGCTCGGCGCCTTCGTGCTGTACCTGATCGCAACCGGCAAGCCGGGTTTCGACGTCGTCGGCAGCGGCTTTGCGACGAACGGCTTCGGCGATCGCTCGCCCGGCCACTACTCGCTCGCCGCGTCGTTCATCTGCGAAGTCGTGATGACGGGCTTCTTCCTGTTCGTGATCCTCGGCGCGACCGACAAGCGCGGGGTGCCGGCCGGCTTCGCGCCGATCGCGATCGGGCTGTGCCTGACGCTGATTCACCTGATCTCGATTCCGGTCACCAACACGTCGGTGAACCCGGCGCGCTCGACCGGCCCGGCGCTGTTCGTGGGCGGTGACGCGATCGGCCAGCTGTGGCTGTTCTGGGTCGCGCCGCTGATCGGCGCGGTACTCGCGGGGATCATCTACCCGCTGGTCGCCGGGCGTGACGACGCCGTCGACCTGCTGCCGGCATCCGCTCGCACAAGCGAATAAAACACTACGGGGTCAAGCGAGCAGAGCAGCGAGCCTCACGCTGTCGAAGAACATCGAGGCAGGTAATTTCGACGGGCGCCCCTGGCGCCCGTTTTTCATTTCCGCGCGGGAAACGCGCCCGGGGCGGACGCTCAGGACGCGACGACGTCGTCTTCCAGCGAGAACAGCGTGCGCAGATGGCGGGCGACGCCCGCGTCGAAGTTGTTGCCGATCCGCGGGACGTGCGGCAGCTGCGCGATCAGGTCGGGGTTCGCGTTGTTCATCATGAACGCATGACCGGCGGTTTCGAGCAGATCGATGTCGTTCATGTTGTCGCCGAACGCGATGCAGTGGCCGGCATCGACGCCGAGCCGCGCGAGCACCGCGCGCAGCGCGCGCCCCTTCGACACGTTCGCGGTCATCACTTCGAGGCAGTCGGGCAGCGAGTACGTGACGTACAGCGCGTCGCCGAACTGCACGCGCATCTGCTCCGCGACGACCGCCAGGTCGGCCGGTTCGCCGATATACAGCACCTTCGCGATATCCGCGCCGTCGTGCGCGGCCATGTCGATCACGTCGTACCGGAAGCCCGAATCCTGATGGAATTCGAGCAGGTGCGGCGCGTCGCGGTCGATCAGCCAGCCGTCGTTGGTGAACAGGTTGACGATCACGCGGCCGTGCGCGCCGAGGACTGCCGGCTGCACGAGGCTGCGCACGATTGCTGCGTCGATGTCCTGCGCGTGGATCTTCGTGTCGTCCGGCGCATGCACGCGCGCGCCGTTCGACGTGATCAGGTACGGCCGGATGCCGAGCACGTCGCGAATGCCGGCGACGTCCGCATAGTGGCGCCCCGTGGCGATCACGAACTGCACGCCGTCGCGGTCGAGCCGGCGAACGGTGTCGATCGTGTACGGGTCGAGCTGGTGGTCGCTGTTCAGCAGCGTACCGTCGAGATCGGTGGCGATGACTTTGTACATGGGGCGGGAGAGTGGCGCTCGGGGCACGGAGGAAGCGTCATTTTAACGTCGTGCCCGGTAGCGCGCCGGGCGGTTGCCGGCCAGGCGCCGCGCGCGACGCTGCTGCGACGCGGCATTCACCGTACGCACCCCGCTCGGCTTGGCTTAGCCCACCTCCGCCGCCCGCAACGCCTGGAGCGCGAGCCGCAGCGCACCATGCGCCGAATCGTCGAGCGGCGCGCGCAGCCGCGCGGCGTGCCGTGCCGGCACGGCCGGCGCGAGCGCGTCCGCCAGCCCGCCGCACAGCGCGACCGGCAACGCGTGCTGCGGATCGAGCGCATCGATCATCTTGCCGATCTCGTCGCCGGCCTGCGCGATCAGCGCGCGCGCGACCGGATGGGTGCGGTGCGCGAACACGATCGGTGCGAGACGTGCATAGATCGTCTGGTTCGCGTCGCACGACCACTGGACGAGCGCATCGCGATCCTGCGCGCCCGTTTCCGCGAGCAGGGCCGTGGCGAACGCATCGCGCGGCACGCGGCCGTCGAGCGCCTGTTGCGCGTAGGCGAGCGCGCGCACGCCGAGCCACGCGCCGCTCGCCTCGTCGCCGGACGGGAAGCCGAAGCCGCCCGCGATCCGGCACGGGCCGGCCGCGTCGAGCGCCGCCGCGATGCTGCCGGTGCCGAGCGCGACGATGAGCCCCGGCGCGCCGCCATGCGCGCCGACGACGGTGGTATACGCGTCGCTCTCGATTGCGAGCGCGCCGAGCGGCGCCTGCGCGCGGAATGCGGCGAGCCACCCCGCGTTGTTGACGCCGGCCAGCCCGCAGCCGAGCGCGCACTGCGACCAGTCGAACGCGAGACCGGCCTGCGTGAATGCGTCCGCGCACGCCGCGCCGATCGATGCCCATGCCCGCTCGATGCCGAGACCGAGCCCCGACGGGCCGCCGCGCCCCTGCGCCAGCTCGCGCCCGTGCCGGTCGGCCAGTACTGCGCGCGTGCCCGTGCCGCCGCCGTCGATGCCGATCGCAAAAAGTAATGCCGCCATGCCTTCATCCCGCTGATTCGAACAGGCGCCAAGCTTAACCGGATCGGCGCCGCGCGCCCATCTGCCGTTCGGCCGGCTATCCCGCCAAAAGGGCTTCCGCTATGCTGGCGCGATCGAATCGACACTGAAAACGAGGCAGACGATGTCGCAGCGGTGCAACTGGGTGAAGACGGAAGCGGACGCTCACTATCACGATACCGAGTGGGGCGTACCGTCGCACGACGATCGCCACCTGTTCGAAATGCTGATCCTGGAAGGCGCGCAGGCCGGGCTGTCGTGGTCGACGATCCTGAACAAACGTGCGGGCTATCGCGAAGCGTTCGCCGATTTCGACGTCGATACCGTCGCGCGCTTCACGCCCAAGCGCATCGAGAAATTGCTGGAGAACCCGGGCATCGTGCGCAACCGCGCGAAGGTCGAATCGGCGGTGAGCAACGCGCGCGCCGTGCAGCGCATCCGGGAGGAGCATGGGTCGCTCGCCGCGTTCCTGTGGTCGTTCGTCGGCGATACGCCGGTCCAGAATGCGTGGCAGTCATACCGCGACGCGCCCGCGTCGACCGAGCAGTCCGACGCGCTCAGCAAGGCGCTGAAGGCGTACGGCTGCAAGTTCGTCGGCTCAACGATCTGCTATGCGCTGATGCAGGCGACCGGCATGGTCAACGATCACGAAGCCGGCTGCCCGTGCCACGCGCAATGCGCGGCGCTCGGCGGCAAGCAGCCGGCCCGCCGGCGCAAGGCGGGCTGACGGCGCGGAGACAAGCTCGGCGCCGGTGCCGCGCCGCCGACCTGCGGCGATAGCACCGTCCGCTTGGTGCTTGGTGCCCGGCCCTTACCGCGCGGCGCGCGACGACGACGCCGGCACGACCGGCCGCGTGCTCCGCGCGGCCCGCCCGCGTGCGCTGCGCTTCTTCACCCAGATGCAGACGCCCGTTACGCTCAGCATCGCGATCACGATGCCGAGCACGCTCACGGCGACACGTCCCGCGACACCGGCGATCCGCCCCGAGTGCAGTGGAAACTGCGCCTGCATGAACAGGTCGCCGGCCGAACCGCGGCCCGGCACCTGCGCCGCGACGGGTTTGCCGGTCACCGCATTCCAGTACAGCCACGCATTGCCGAGCCCGACGTCGCCATGGTCGTTGCCCGGCGTGAAGAACCCGACCGCATAGGCGTTCATCGCCGGGGCGAACAGCAGCGCACCCGGCGGCGCGGTGATCCCCGCGTCGCGGCCGGCCGAGCGGGCGATCTCGACGATCCGCTCGCGCGGGAGCACCTGGCTGCCCGCCGGGGCCGGCGGGAAATGCTCGGGATTGGTGTACGGCGTCTCCGCGAGCGGCGACATCAGCGAGACCAACGGGCGCACGACCGGAACGGCAAGGTTCATCGAAATCGACGTGACCGCGACGACGAGCAGCAGCCCCCACACCCACACGCCCCCCGAGCGGTGCAGGTCGAACACGAGCGGATAGCCACCGCGCCGCACACGGAACGCGAACGACTTGCGCCAGCTTTTCAGGTTCGGAAACGCGAGCACCAGCGCGATCAGGCTGTCGATCGCCCACACGATGCCGACGACGCCCATCACCCAGAACCCGAAGTTGATCCCGCCGTACACGGGCAGGAACAGCGAATAGTGCAGCCGGTAGATGAACGGCATCAGGTCGAGCCGCGCGAGCGACAGCGCGCCCCATTCGCGGCGGCCCTGCACCGCACCGGTGGCGGGATCGACGGCGATCTGGCTGAAACCGAGTGCATACGGCTGGCCGGTCGCCGGATCGGTACGCGGCATCACGCCCGCCTGCAGCGTGTGCCCCGGTTCGACCGCGAGCGGCAGATAGGTGACTTGCACGCGCGGATCGGCCGCCTCGATGCGCGCCGCGAGTTCGAGCGGCGCCAGCGGCGCCGCGCCGCTGCGCGCGATATAGAAATCCGGGTTCAGCGCCGCGTCGAGCTCGTGGTCCCACGCAATCAATGCGCCGGTGAGCCCCGCGACGAACAGGAACAGCGCGATGGCAAGTCCGAACCAACGGTGCAGGCGGACGAGAAACGGTCGCAGGAACGCATTCATCGCGTGCGCAGCGAAAGGAAGGCGGGCCGGCACGAGCGGCGGCCGCGATTCGACGGGAGGCAGTTCATTCGATGTCGGGCGCCGCACAACGGTCATCCGGCCAGGTCAGGCAAGGCCGGATGCCCTTGTACGCGGCATGGAATTGTTGCGCGGTGGGCGGGTTTTGATACGATGCGCGACATTTTAACGCAATGCGAATGATTCTTACTCGCATTTTTGCTCGCTCGCCATGACCGTCAGCCTTGCCCGCCCTCCTGTCCGTCCACGCCGCGTGGCCGCCGCCCTCGCCTGCCTTGCCGCCTCGCTCGCGCATGCGGACGATTCATCCGGCGACGCCGCGGTCCTGCCTGCCCTGAACATCACGGCCGCACACGATTCACCCCAACACTTGACCGACACGATCTCGACCGGTGCACTCGGCACCCGCCGCCAGCTGGACACGCCGTTCTCGACGACGATCGTCACGTCGGAAGAACTCGAGGCGCGTCAGCCGTACAAGCTCGGCGACGTGTTCGCGAACGACGCGTCAGTGTCCGACAACAGCGGCGCGTACAGCGCGTGGGCCAGCTACATGACCGTGCGCGGCATGCAGCTCGACTGGCAGAACGGCTACAAGATCGACGGGCTGCCGTTCGTCACGTACGGCATCACGATGCCGTACGAGCAGCTCGAGCGCGTCGAACTGCTGAAGGGGCTCGGCGGCTTCCTGTATGGCTTCGTGACGCCGGGCGGCGTCGTCAACTACGTGACGAAGCAGCCGGGCGCCGAGCCGGTGCGCAGCGTCGATGTCAACTACCGCAGCACCAACGTGTGGACGGAGCATGTCGATCTCGGCCAGCGCTTCGGGCCGAACGACATGTTCGGCGCGCGGCTGAATGCGACGCACGAGGAAGGCAAGACGTACAACGACGGCAACATCCGCCGGGACAGCGTGTCGCTCGCACTGCAGGCGAACCTGACGCGCGACCTCTCCGTGTCGTTCGGTGCGCTGTACCAGGATCGCCGCACGACCGGCCAGACGCCGTCGATCTTCACCGGCAGCTATCCGGGTGGCGCACTGCCCGCCACGATCAGCGGCGGGTCGACGAACCTGGGTGGCAAGGACCAGTACCTGAACACGAACCTGCAGCTCTATACGGCCGGGCTGCAATACCAGCTCGCGCCGGACTGGCAGCTCGACGTCGCGTACAGCTACAGCAAGGCGACACGCCGACGCAACGAAAGCACCCTGTACCTGCAGGACGCCGCAGGCAACTACACCGACAGCCGCTACGTCGGCATGGAGGATCACCGCTTCAGCCAATGGCGCGCGATGGTCGAAGGCAAGGTGCGCACGGGCCCGTTCAGCCACCAGATCGTGCTCGGCGCGTCGTGGCAGAAGCAGGCGAACGACTATTCGGCGAACAGCGTGTTCGTGCCGCTGGGCGCCGGCAACCTCTATGCGCCGAATCCGTACCGCTACGAGAGTCCGCACGGCTTCATCCAGTACCGCACGAGCGAGATCGTGCAGAAATCGCTGTTCGCGAGCGACACCGTGCAGTTGACCGAGCGCTGGTCGGTGCTGGCCGGCGTGCGCTACATGAACTACGAGCAGCGCGCGTTCCAGGCAAGCGGCGCCGAGGACCCCGGTTACCGCCAGAACGGCGTGGTGACGCCGACTTTCGCGGTGATGTTCAAGCTCGCGCCGACGACCACCGCGTACGCGAGCTACGCCGAGTCGCTCGAGCCCGGCAGCCGCGTGAACGACGTCTACGCGAACGCGGGACAGGTGCTCAAGCCGCTGCGCAGCAAGCAGTACGAGCTGGGGATCAAGAGCGAGCACGCGCGCTGGAGTGCGACGGCCGCGCTGTTCCGCATCGAGCGCAGCGCCGAATACGCGAACGCCGCGAACGTCTACGTGCAGGATGGCGAATCGATCATTCAGGGGATCGAGGTCGGCGCGCGCGCGAAATTCGGCGCGCACTGGAACGCGGGCGTCGATGCGATGCTGCTCGACGCGTGGTACGCGAACGGGATCGGCAACAACGGCAACCGTGTCGCCGGCGCGCCGCGCTTCGTACTCGCGGGCGACCTCGGCTATGCGGTGCCGGGCGTGCCGGGGCTGACGCTCGGCGTCGACGCGAAATTCACCGGCGCGACGCCGCTGCGCGCGGCCGGCGGCCTCGACGCGCCGGGCTTTCTCGTCGTCAACGCCGGCGCACGCTACCTGACGCGGGTCGGCCGCCACGACGTGACGCTGCGCGCATCGATCGACAACGTGCTGAACCGCCGTTACTGGGAATACCAGTACGCGGACTACGTGAAGCCGGGCGATCCGCGCACGGTGAGCCTGAGCGCGAAGATCGACTTCTGAACGCAGCGGCCGGCGGCTGCATACCGCAGGCCCCGGCCGGCGCCGCCGCCCGGCCCGTCGGCCACCGCAGCCTCGGGATTTTCCCGGCCTGCAAAAGCAAAACGGCGGAGCGGCCTCTTTCGAGGCACACTCCGCCGTTTCGCGGCGAACCGTCAGACGCTCTTAGTGGAGCTTCTTCGGCAGCATCTGGCTGCGCAGGCGCTTGTGCAGGCGCTTGACGGCTGCTGCCTTCTTGCGCTTGCGGACTGCGGTCGGCTTTTCGTAAGACTGGCGCTCACGCAGTTCAGCGATCAGGCCATTTTTTTCGATAGCGCGACGAAAGCGGCGAATCGCCACTTCGAACGGCTCGTTTTCTTTCAGAAGAATCGTCGTCATGTCGTTCCTAAATTGCTTAAACGGTCAAAAACGTAGCGGCCAAGCGCCACGCACCGGCCATCCGAGCGTCCCCACAACAGGCGAAACGAGCGGAAATACGGCCTCGGAGGCCGGAAAAGAGAGGCGGAAAGCACCGCGAGTACGCTTCACAACCGCGTGCAGCGCCGCGTTTGACTGCCAGCAGACATGCCGAAACCGGCAAAGGCGTGACAGAAAATCTCAATTCAGCCCGCCATCATAGCAGGGAATCACAGACAAAACCACCCTTTTGTCGGTCGTGTGTGCACAGCGTCACGACTGAGTGCCGGAGCCGCATCGGGCCCGTTTCTGCCCCCGTTTAATCCAGCGCCGTGCCGGGGCGGTCCGAAATGACAAAGAAGGATAAAAAATCGGGCCGAATCTCCAAGTGCCCCTCAAGTTTTGTTTTGGTGCGCCGAAATCCTGCTCTGAGGCGGCCAGCAATGAACGAGTGCTTCCGCCGACGCCAAAACGGCTTTCCAGGGCTTTCGGCTTACACAGGAGATTTTTCCATGCTCGGAATTAACAGCAACATCAACTCGCTGGTTGCACAGCAGAACCTCAACGGCTCGCAAAACGCCCTGTCCCAGGCCATCACGCGCCTGTCGTCGGGCAAGCGCATCAACAGCGCAGCGGACGACGCAGCAGGCCTCGCGATCTCGACCCGGATGCAGACCCAGATCAACGGTCTGAACCAGGGCGTGTCGAACGCCAACGACGGCGTGTCGATGATTCAAACGGCTTCGAGCGCACTGTCGTCGCTGACGAACAGCCTGCAGCGTATCCGCCAGCTGGCCGTCCAGGCGTCGACGGGCACGATGTCCACGACCGACCAGGCAGCACTGCAACAGGAAGTTTCGCAGCAGATCCAGGAAGTGAACCGTATCGCGTCGCAAACGACGTACAACGGCACGAACATTCTCGACGGCTCGGCAGGCATCGTGTCGTTCCAGGTCGGCGCGAACGTCGGCCAGACGATTTCGCTGGACCTGAGCCAAAGCATGTCGGCTGCGAAGATCGGCGGCGGCCTGGTGCAGAAGGGCCAGACGGTGGGTACGGTGACGGGTCTGTCGCTCGACAACAACGGCGCGTACACCGGTTCGGGCGCAACGATCACCGCGATCAACGTGCTGTCCGACGGTAAGGGTGGCTACACGTTCACCGACCAGAACGGCGGCGCCATCTCGCAAACCGTTGCCCAGTCCGTGTTCGGCGCAAACGCAACCACCGGCACCGGTACGGCAGTCGGCAACCTGACGCTGCAATCGGGTGCAACCGGCGCAGGCACGTCCGCGGCACAGCAGACGGCCATCACCAATGCGATCAACCAGATCAACGCCGTCAACAAGCCGGCTACCGTGTCGAACCTCGACATCAGCACGGTCAGCGGCGCGAACGTCGCGATGGTGTCGATCGACAACGCGCTGCAAACGGTGAACAACGTGCAGGCGGCACTCGGCGCGGCACAAAACCGCTTCACGGCAATCGCCACGTCGCAGCAGGCAGAATCGACCGACCTGTCGTCGGCACAGTCGCAGATCACCGACGCGAACTTCGCGCAGGAAACCGCGAACATGTCGAAGAACCAGGTGCTGCAGCAAGCAGGCATCTCGGTGCTGGCACAGGCGAACTCGCTGCCGCAGCAGGTCCTGAAGCTCCTGCAGTAATCGCGTAGCAACCCACGGCCGGGCCCCGCGTAATGCGTGGCCCGGCCGCAGGCACTTGGCGCGCGGGGCATTGCCCCGCCGTCAGGTCTTCACCCAGAATTCCACGGATCATCCGCCGCACGGAGCACTACGATGTCGACGATCAATTCCGCCGTCACAGCCGCCAACAATTCGGCCAACAGCCAGCTGCAGCAGGCTGCCCAATCGATCATCAGCGGTTCGACCGGCAACTCGTCGATGGACGTCAACTCGCTCGTGACGGCACTCGTCAATGCGAAAACCGCCGGTCAGGCCGCCGCGCTCAACGCGCAGCAAAGCAGCGACAACACCCAGATTTCCGCGTACGGCGCGCTGTCGGCCGCGCTGAGCGCACTGCAGGCCAGCCTCACGACGCTGTCGAACGGCTCGCTGCAGAACACCTTCACCGCGACCGCGAGCGGCACCGGCCTCACCGCGACCGCGGGCGCCGGCGCGGTGGCCGGCAGCTATTCGGTCGGCGTCACGCAGATCGCGACGTCGCAGTCGCTGTCGTCGGCCGCGTTCGGTGCGTCGACCGCGCTCGGCACCGGCACGATGACGCTGTCGCTCGGCAGCCAGTCGTTCTCGGTCGATGTGAACGGCACCAACAACACGCTGTCCGGTATCGCCGCCGCGATCAACACCGCGACCGGCAACCCGGGCATCGTCGCGTCGGTCGTCAACGGCAGCGACGGCGCGCACCTCGTGCTCAGCTCGACGCCGACCGGCGCGGCGAGCACGATCGGCGTCGCGCTCAGCAACGTCGCCGGCGACAACGGCCTGTCCAGCCTCGGCGTCACGTCGACGGCCAGCACGACGGGCGGCCAGTCGACGATCACGTCCGCGAATAGCGGCGCAGCGTGGAAACAAAGCACCGCCGCGCAGGACGCCGCGTTCACGATCAACGGGATCGCCGGCACCAGCGCGAGCAACACCGTGACGAGCGCGATCACCGGCGTCACGCTGAACCTGACCAGCGCCGCCGTCAGCGCCACGCAGCCGCAAACGTTGACGGTCGCGACCGACACGAAATCCCAGGCCGCCGCGATCAACAATTTCGCGACGCTCTATAACACGCTCGTCACGACGATGGGCTCGCTGTCGAGCTTCACGTCCGGCGCGTCGTCGCAAGGCCCGCTGCTCGGCGACTCGACGCTGAACACGATCAAGAACGCACTCGCGTCGATCGTCGCGAGCGGCGTGACCAGCAACGGCTCGACGGTCAACCTCGCGTCGATCGGCGTCACGCTGCAGGCCGACGGCACGCTGAAGGTCGACAGCACGGCGCTCAACGGCGCGCTGCAGAACAATCCGACGGGTGTCGCGTCGCTGTTCAACTCGACCAACGGGATCGGCGAGCAGTTGACGACGAACATCACGAACTACACGAAGACGAACGGACTGATCGCCGCGCGTACTACCGCGCTCAGCAACGATCTGAAGAACGTCGCCCAGCAGCAGACGACGCTGTCGAACTACGCAGCCCAGCTCACGAGCCAGTACCAGGCGCAGTTCACCGCGCTCAACACGCTGATGGCGACGATGAACAGCAACTCGCAATACTTGACCCAGCTGTTCGGCGGCGCGAACAGCGGCGGCGCGCTGGCGAACAACAAGAGCTGACCGCTAGCCGGACAGGAGAGCCCAGATGGAACAGACCGAACTGATTGCGCAGATCGACGCGTTCACCGACGCCATCGAACACGCGGCCGCGATGGCCGACTGGGCCGAGGCCGTGCGCCTCGTCGATGCGCGCTGGTCGCTCGTCGCGCTGCTCTCGACCGACCAGCCGCCCGTCGGCATCGCCGCGATCCGCCGCATGCAGGCCAGCAACGACCGGATCTTCGCCGGCGCGCAGCGCGCGCAGCAGGAGCTGACCGACGAATACCAGGCGGCAATGAGCCGCGTGCAGGCCGTCGGCCAGTACCAGAGCATCGCGAACCGTTAAGACCCGCCGCGCGGCGTGCTCGACACGCATGCGCCGCCAACCCGACAACAAGAACTACGCGCTGATGTGAGGGCGTGCTCGTTCGCCTCCGTGCCCGCCTCGTGCGGGCGTTTTTTTTTGGGGCGCCGCAATTCGCACCGCCCCGGCGTCGGCCGACCGCTCAATCGGCCAAACTGACCGGGCTTTTCCCGTCAGCTCGCGGCATCGGCGCAACGGCACGCTACCCATAATGGTATCGACCGACTTTCCGCAGATCTCATCATGTTCTCGACCGAACTGCCCGCCTCCGCCGCGCTCACGCCTGAACAGCAGCTTGCGCAGGACATTGCGCTCGTCATGGAGAACGCGCTCGAGCGCCAGCGCAGCGGCGCGTTCGACGACGCCCGGGCGCTGTACGAGGCCATCCTCGACGCGGTGCCCGCGCATGGCGATGCGCATTACAACCTCGCGGTGCTGCTGGCCGATACGGGTCAGGCGGCTGATGCGGTACCGCATTTCGAAGCCGCCATCGGCGCGAGCCCGGACAACGGCTACTACTGGGTTAGCTACATTCACGCGCTGCATCGCAGCGGGCAGACGGCCGCCGCGTGGATCGCGGTCGAAATCGCGCAACAGCGCGGCGTGCACGGCCCGGCGCTCGACGGGCTGATCGCGCAACTGGCGTCGCCCGACGTCGTGCTCGCGACGGCCGCGGTTGCGCCGAGCGGCATCGACATGGCGATCGTTCTGGAAACCGCAGCCGGCCACGCAGGGAAGAGCGACGCCGGCAGGCCGGTCCGGCGCCCCAATCAGACGCTGCTGCAAAAGCACGCGGCGCTGTTCGACAAGAACAAGCACGCGGAAGCCACCGCGCTTGCGCAGCAACTGGTCGCCGATTACCCGGAAGACGGTGCATGCTGGCGCGCGCTGTCCGCATCGCTTCACCGGGAAGGCCGCTTCGCGGAGATGATCGAGGCCGGCTTTCGTACGATCGAATTGCTGCCGGATGAATTGCTCGTGCGCATGCTGCTCGCCGACACGCTGCGGATGGTGAACCGTCTCGCGGAGGCCGACGAGCAGTGCACGCGCCTGCTCCAGCTTCAGCCCGATCACCCGGAGGCCTTCCGGATTCGCGGTCTGGTGCTGTTCGCGCTGCGCCGCACGGATGAAGCGATCGCGGCGTGCCGTCGCGCGGTCGAGCTTGCGCCCAACGCCGCTGCGCCGTGCGGCACGCTCGGCTTCGTGCTGCTCGAACAGGGCGCCACGCAGGAAGCGATACGCTGGCTGAAGCGCTCGATCGAAATCAACCCGACCGACAGCGTCACCCACAGCAGCATGTTGTTCTGTATTACGCACAGCAGCGACTTCGATCCGCAGGCGCTCATTGCCGAACACCGCAAGTTCGGCGAGCGCTACGGCAATCACAAGCGCAAGCGCGCGGCCGTGTTCTCGAACTCGCGCGACCCGGCGCGCAAGCTGCAGGTCGGCTTCGTGTCGGGCGACCTGTTCAGCCACGCGGTCGCCTCCTACGCGGTGCCCGTGATCGAGCATCTCGCAGCCGATCCCGGCATTGCGATGCACTTCTATCACAATCACTTCGAGGAAGATCACGTATCCGAGCGCTTCAAGGCCCACGCCACGACGTGGCGCACCGTCGCCGGCATGAGCGACACGGCCTTCCTCGAGCGCGTGCGCAACGACCGCATCGACATCGTGATCGACCTGTCGGGGCACACCGGTCGTAACCGGCTGGTCGCGCTGGCGCAGCGTGCGGCGCCCGTGCAGGCGTCGTGGATCGGCTATCCGGCCACGACCGGCCTCGCCGCGATGGACTACTTCATTGCGGATCGCTTTGTCGCGCCGCACGGCGAATTCGACGATCAGTTCGTCGAGCAGATCGTGCGGCTGCCGGCCATCTCGTCGTTCATGCCACCGGCAAATTGCCCGCCCGTCAATGTCTTGCCCGCGCTACGGAACGGCTATACGACGTACGGCAGCTTCAACCGCCTGAATAAACTCAGCCCCCACGTAATCGGCGTCTGGGCGCGCGTGCTGCATGCGGACCCAACCGCGCGCATGGCGCTCGGCGCAATCGGCAACGAGGGAGACCAGCGGGTGCTGATCGACTGGTTTGCCGCGGCCGGCATCGACGCCAGCCGCCTGTCGTTCCACCGGCGCTCGAACATTCCTGTCTACCTGCAACAGCATCATGGCGTCGACCTCTGTCTGGACACGTTCCCTTACACAGGTTCGACCACGACGCTAAATGCCCTGTGGATGGGCGTGCCGACGCTGACCATCGCTGGCGTGACGCTGGCCGGCCGGGGCAGTGCGAACTGGTTGATGCACGTCGGGCTCGACACATACATAGCGAAAAACGAGGACGAGTTCGTTGCCAAAGCGCTCGCCCTCGGCAAAGACACTGCGTCGCTTCAGGCGCTCCGCTCCGGCCTGCGCGCGCGCTGCGCCGAGTCGGCCGCGTTCCGCCCGGAGATCGTCGCGGCCGGACTGTCGTCGGCGCTGCGCACGATGTGGGCACGCTGGTGCGCGGGCGAGCCCGCGATCGCCTTCGACACGCCTCTTTTCGACGATACGGCGACCGCACCGGCCACGACCGAGGCCTGACCTCCACGCAACAGAGGGATCACCATGACTGCCAGCCTGCCTGCGTCGTCCGTCGCACAACTGCCTCGCGACAGCATCTACGTCACGCAGCCGTACCTGCCGCCACTCGACGAATTCATACCGTACCTCCAGCAGATCTGGGACAGCCGGGTGCTCACCAACGGCGGCCCGTTTCACCAGCAATTCGAGCGCGCACTATGCGACTACCTCGACGTGCCTCACCTGTCGCTTTTCGCGAACGGTACGCTCGCACTCGTCACCGCGCTGCAGGCGCTGCGAATCACCGGCGAAGTGATCACGACGCCATACTCGTTCGTCGCGACTGCACACTCGCTGCTGTGGAACGGCATCAAGCCGGTGTTCGTCGACGTGGACCCCGATTCGCTGAATCTGGACCCTGCGAAGATCGAAGCCGCCATCACGCCGCAGACAAGCGCGATCATGCCGGTGCACTGCTACGGCCGACCCTGCGACGTCGAGGCGATCCAAAAAATCGCGGACAACTACAACCTGCGCGTCATTTATGACGCAGCACACGCGTTCGGCGTTCACACGCCGACGGGCAGTCTGTTGCGGCACGGCGACCTGTCGATACTGAGTTTTCACGCGACCAAGGTATTCAATACCTTTGAAGGCGGCGCGATCATCTGTCCCGATGCGAAAACGAAGCAACGCATCGATCATCTGAAGAATTTCGGGTTCGTCGACGAAGTCACGGTCGTGGCGCCCGGCATCAACGGCAAGATGAGCGAGATCAACGCCGCGTTCGGATTGCTGCAGCTTCAGCATGTCGATGCGGCAATCGCGCGCCGTGCGCATATCGATGCCATGTATCGCGAGCAACTGAGCGGGTTGCGTGGACTTCGATGCATCGAGCACGGCGACGGCGTACGACACAACTACTCGTACTTTCCGATTCTCGTCGACGACGAATATCCGGTCAGCCGCGACGCGCTCTACAGCAAGCTGCGTGCACACGAAATTTATGTGCGCCGTTACTTCTACCCGCTCATCTCGGAATTTCCGATGTATCGCGGGTTGCCGTCGGCGCACAAGTCGCTGCTGCCCGCCGCCGCGCACGCATCCGAGCGCGTGCTGTGCCTGCCGATCTACCCGGCGCTGCGCGACGAAGACGTCGAACGAATCGTGAAGATCATCAAGGGGCACGTGTGACGTCGCCGGCAACCAGCGGCCTGGCGCGGTCGTCCTCATGCGCTTCCAGCACCATCGCGTTCAGCGCGATTCGCGACCTGATCGAGCAGGAACAGGTGCGAAACGCGGACTTCATCCGTACCGCGCTACCCGCTTATCTCGACAAGCTGGAGGCGCGCGCCGAGTTCGTCGCCGAAGCAGTGGACGGCATCTGTCACGGTTTCGTCGCGTTCTACTGTAACGACTACGCGACGCGAATACTGTACGTAACGCTGATCCTGGTAGCGCCGACGCGTCGTCGTACCCGGCTTGGCGAACGCCTGCTCACCAGAACCTTCGAGCTGGCCCGTGCACGAGGTTTCCTGCGATGCCGCCTCGAGGTGCATCCGGACAATCCCGGCGCCCGCGACTTTTACGCGCGACTGGGCTTCAAACCGATCGATGCGCGATCGGACGCCATCGTGCTCGAACGCACGTTGTGACATCGCTCGAACCGGGTACGTTCGAAGCCCGGTGTCACTGAACACGGCTCCGCGACCAGGCGGCCGCCTATCGCATCACTCAGCAGAAAGAGAGCGCGACAAAATGAAGTGCATGATTTGCGACGCCGACGGCGACTACTATTTCTCGAAGACCTATACCGAGCGACCTTTTTCCGACTTCATGAGTTCGATCGGCAAGGTCGACTATTACAAATGTCGGCAGTGCGGCTTCGTCTGGTCCGGCACACATCAATCGCTACCGGCGGAGAAATGGAGTGAATTGAATCGGCAGTTTCATCACTACATCGAGAATCCCGCCAACGAAACGAAGGGCAACCAGCCGCCGTACGCCGAACAGGCCATGATGCTCGCCCTGCTCGGAAAGAACGGCGTGATTCGCCTGGACAACATGGTCGACTATGCCGCCGGGTACGGTACGTTGAGCAATGTCCTGGCGAAATACTACGATCTTGAACTGCCGATCTTCGATCTCTACGTGAAAAACGATGGCTCGGGAAGATATATCGATCCATCCAACCTCGGTCGCTACAAGACCGTGATCAATTCGGCGATGTTCGAGCATGTCCTGCGCCGCAGCGATCTCGATTTCGTGCATGACATGGTCGATCACGACGGTGCATTGGTCATCCACACGGTTGTCTGTGAACGCGTGCCGAACGACCCGGAATGGTTCTACTTGCGCCCCCCCGTGCATACCGCCTTTCATACCAATCGAAGCATGACCATCCTGATGGAGCAATGGGGCTATCGGGCATCGCTCTACTGTCCTCAGGCCAAGTGCTGGGTTCTGCTTCGCGACGAGTGCGCACATATCGGCGAAACGGTTGCATCCATCAATCGCGAACTCCAGACCACGTGGTTCCACTACAAGGAAGGATTCGTCGACTACTGGAAGGGATTCTAGATCAGCCTGCATGTGACGAAATGCATCGATGCCCCGTCCTTCACGTGAGCTGACAGGACGACCCGCGCATACCGGCCGGCAATGCGTGGCCGCGAGTCGAATGCCGTTTCCGAAGCAGGCAAGGCAGTCGATTTCGAATGGCGACCGACGCTCTCCGGTTGATCCGCGCAATGACAGGCAAAACCTAAATTCCGGGACAGACCTGCCGTTATAGCAAAAGTAAGTGTAGTGCCATGCAACGAATGCAATTCCGAAAGGAATCGACGTGTGTGCATTGCGCCGACACTTACGCCACGGGCCTGAATCGCTGCCGGAGCGAGGCAACTGTATCGCGCGTCAATCAAGCATCGGGTGCGACGCATACCACCGGATTCCCCTTCTCCTATCGCGCTTCGCCACGAAGTGCAATCCAGGCAAGAGAAACCGGTTTTCCGGTGCACTCGCGGTAACGCCGGGCACATACCAACTAATTGAATATTGAGAGAACTCGACTGATGCGTACCAAACTGATCGTCGCCGCGCTCGCGGCCATGGTTTCCTTGACGTGCAGCGCAGCCACCAGCGTCGTGATCGATGCAAAAGCCAATTGCCTTTCCAGCTTCGTCGGGACCGTCTCCGGCGGCACGTCGGCAAAATTCAGGCTCGCAAGGGGCCAATACGCCGTCTCTCTCGTGTCGAACACGATGAGTTGCGGTGGCGGCTCACTCGATAATGGCTGCAACATCGATACCGTGATGATGCAAGGCGGCTACGGCTACGGAAGCATCCGATGGGGCACCGCAATCACGGCCAAACCCACCGTCATCCTGATGACCAGCGACCTCAACGATGTTTTCGCCTACGTCAGCGATGACTACTGTGGCGACAACGTCGGACAGGCGACGCTGCTGATTCAGCCGGTAAACTAAGCGCAATTTGCACGGCGCACGCAGCGCGCGTGCGTATCGCCCTACCTGCACAAGCAAGGCCAGCCGCTCGAACGGCCGCGTCCCCGACAGGACACGGCCGTGACCGGTCACCCCGATACCTGCTGCACCGTATCGGGCATCGCGACCCCGTTCGCAGGGACTGCCTGAATCAAATCGTATTCCGTCAGCATGTCCCTTACTTCCGCAACGGAGTTGAACATCAGCAGGTCCACGATCGACAGCCAGGGAACGAACGGCGCCCCGAACTGACCGTATTCGATCGGCCTCGACCGAAGAAACCGCAGATCAATGCCGCGCGCCGCAAAGTCTTCGTGCGAGTACAAATCAACACCGCCGATCGCATTGACATACGTCGTCGCCCCCAGCGACTCGCAGATCGCGAGTACGCGACTCTGCCCCTTCAATGACGGATCAACGTCGATCGACGACGACACATCGATACGCGTGGCGATGCCGAGCCGATCCACGACGACATCGATCGATCGCTTGATGAACTTGAACAGGTTCGGCTCGTCAGCGTCGATCACGGCGCTCACGAGGTTGAATCCTTGCTCAAAGAACGGCGCACGAACATAGGCTCCCTTCAACTGGGCGGCAAGTTTCACGGGATCGTAATCAGACGACACCTCGCGATCACGAACATCGAGCGAATCGGCATCTCGTTTCAGCGGAATACTGAACAGCGCATCGCTGCCGTTGAGCAGGAAGCGGTTCCGGTTGAACCACCCCTTCTTCGTGTACTTGATGTTGTCGTATACAACAAACCGGTCAACCGCTCCAATCAGTTGAAAGTAGCCGATATACGGCAGGAAATACGGTTGCATGATCGCGACTTTCATCGCCTCACCCCTGACGGACAAACGGCACAAAAAATGGCTGGAGAGCGGCGCGGCATGCCAAACAGGCTACGCATCGACGCACTCCCTGAAATGCGCGGCAAACACCCCCCGCAGCCGCTCGGCCATCTGAATCCAGCTCTCGCCGCGCCCGCGCCGGAACAACCGCACCGTGCCCGGATACCACGGCGAATCCTCACGGTCGTGCATCCACCGCCAGTCCACGTCCTGATTCGGCAGCAGCACCCAGCAGGGCTTGCCGAGCGATGCGGCCAGATGCGCGGTCGACGTGTCGACGCACACCACGAGATCGAGTTGCGCGACGATCGCGGCCGTATCGGCGAAATCGTCGAGCTCCGAGCCCAGGTGCAGCAACGGCAGCCCGCCCGGCGGCTGGCGCGCTTCGTCCTCGCCCTGCCCTTTCTGCAGGCTCACGAAATTCACGCCCGGCACGCTCCATAGCGGCGTCAGCAATGCCAGTGACGGCAGCGAACGGTGCACGTCGTTGTGATGCTTCGGATTGCCTTTCCATACAAGACCGACGCGCGGGCCGGCAGGCAACGCATCGAGGCGTGCGCCCCAGTGCGCGACGCACGCCGGATCGGACACGAACCGCACCGGCGGCGGGATCGTGTCGAGTGTCGTGCCCGCGTGCATCGGCGCGCTCAACAGGCTCGTCCAGTAATCGAATTGCCCGGCCTGTGCGGTGGCCGCCTCGTGATCGAGCACTGCGTCGACACCGTCGACCGTCTCCATCAGCCGATGCAGCGCCGGCTGGCACGCGAACACCACCCGCGCCGCCCGCCTCGCGCGAAATTCCGCGAAATAACGGCTGAACTGCAGCATATCGCCGAGGCCGTCCTCCTGCCACACGAGCAGCGTCTTGCCGGCTAGCGGCTCGCCTTGCCACTGCGCGCACCGCAGTACCTCGCGGGTTCGGCGGTGCACGAACGTCGACTGCTCGTAGCGCGATTCGTAGCGGCGCCAGCCTTCCTCGAATCGTCCCCGGCCGAGCAGCAGCGTCGCCAGCCCGAAGCGCGCGTCGTCATAGTCGGCGCGCAGGTCGAGCGCGCGACGGTATGCGCGTTCGGCTTCGTCGAGTTGGCCCGCATGCGCCAAGGTCGTGCCGAGGTTGTAGTGCACCTCGGCCATCCGCGGCGCGAGCGCCAGCGCGTCGGTGAACGCGACGGCCGCTTCGTCGTGGCGGCCCTGCGCACGCAGGACGCAGCCGAGATTGTTGTGTGGCTGCGGCAGGCCGGGCCGGCAGCGGATGGCGTCGCGATAGGCCGCTTCCGCTTCGGACAGGCGATCGAGGTTCTGCAGCGCGACGCCGAGGTTGTAATGCGCTTCCGGATGATCCGGACACAGTGCGATGGTCTGCCGGCTAGCCGCCTCCGCTTCCGGCAGCCGCTGCATGTCGACGAGGATCGCGCCGAGATTCGCGTGCGCGAGCACATGATCGGCGCGAACGGCAATCGCGAGCCGGTACGCGAGCTCCGCCTCCGCGGGCCGCGCGAGGATGCGAAGCAGGTTGCCGAGATCGGTCAGCACGTCGGGCGACCGCGGCTCGATCGACAGGGCCTGCCCGAACGCCTGTTCGGCTTCGTCGAGCCGGCCGAGCGCTTCGAGCACCTTGCCGAA
This sequence comes from Burkholderia sp. E168m15, assembly GCF_016586105.1. NCBI lineage: Bacteria > Pseudomonadati > Pseudomonadota > Betaproteobacteria > Burkholderiales > Burkholderiaceae > Burkholderia > Burkholderia sp. E168m15. The sequence goes on along the minus strand of NZ_BCPO01000004.1, from coordinate 2,815 downwards.
CCGGTGATGGTGCGACGCGCGCAACGGCGCGACGCAGGCAAGCTGCCGGCGCAGGATCACTTCGGCTTCGGGCAAGCGCTCCTGCGACAGCAGCAGCGCGTGAAGGCCGTCGTATGGGGGCTCGAACGCCGGCATCGCGTCGATCGCGCGCCGCCACCACGCCTCGGCATCCGCCAGCCGGTTCAGGCCCAGCGCACAGACGGCCGCGACGTGCAGCGCCGCGACGTCCACCGCAGGCGCATCGAGCAGCGGCGCGACGCGTGACAGTGCGTCGGCAAACTGTCCGTTCTGGCACAAGGTCGCGGCGTGTCGAACGCACGCGGAAACGTCGGAAGCTGGCGTCGTCATGGAGGGCTGGGCAAAGCGGCGGACATTCATCCCGTCCGGCCGTCACGGCGGCAGCCCGGCATGCGCGACGCGTGTCGCGCCCGGGCGACCGTTTCGGCACGGAGAGCGTCGATTGACAGGTTACCGAAGCACGCACGCACGCGATGCGACGATCTGAGCCCATTCCATGCGGTTGTTCGGGCGATGGCCCGTCACCCCGTGCGTGGCGGGGCCTCGCTGAACGACACCGGCCGTCCGCTCAGTTCGACGAACACCCCCCGCAACTGCTCGAACTGCACGAGCTGGAACTGCACGAACTCGACGAACTGCAGCTCGACGACGAGCAACTGCTGTCGGACGAAGTGCCACCGCCCGCTTTCGCCGCGGCGGCCGACGACACCTGCGAGGCCACCAGCACCGGGCCTGCATACGCCGACCATACGGTACCGGCCAGCGCGCCTGCACCGAACAGCGCTGCGGTCCACAGCAACGGGTCCGGATCGTCACGTTCGGCGTCGCGTATCCCGGACGCTCCCCGCGCGCTGCGTACGTGCCGCGCGTCGCGCGCAGCCCGCGGATCGTGCGCGTTCCGGCGCTCGAGCAGCGCGGCGCGCCCGGCCGCCGTGGCGCCGCCGCGCCCGAAGCCGGTCAGCCTTCCAGCGACGATCCGGTACGCGATCGCGAACACCGCCATGCAGATGCACAGCAGCAGCACGGGCCGCCCGCGGCTCAAACCGACCGCGAGCTTCGCGGCGCCGGTGCCGAGCACGAGCAACGCGATCGCGCGCGCGGCCATCCGGGACGCGCGCAACTCGCCGGGCGCCCAGAACCAGCCCTGCGCACGCATCCCGTCGACGACCTCCTGCGCGTACCTCGCAAGCCGCTCCCGAAAGACGCCGTAGCGCACGGTGCCGGACGGTTGCTCGTTGAGCCACGCGCAGTAGTCGTCGTACCGACCCGCGCGTGCCAGATCCGCGATCTTCACGTAGCTGCCTTGCCGGTGAACGCTCCACAAGTCGACCGCGCCCGCATGCGCGAGCGACATCGTCACGACCTGCGCGACCCGTGCTTCGCCGCCGGTGAGATAGGCGACTTCGTCGGCGCTCAGCCCGGACGAAGCCTTGCGCGTGCGCCGGCCCCAGCGCCGGATGCGAAATTCGATGGCCTGGAGCGCGACGATCAGCAACAACGCGAGAATGCAGGCCGGCACGTAGAACGCGAGAAACTGCGGTCCCGTGTAGTCCAGCACGTCGAGATCCTGCGCCGATGCGCAGGTCGCGGCGACGCTCGCGGCCGCCGCCGGCCACACGAGTTTCGGTAGACGGTCGCGCCATGCGCGGCGCGGCGCCACGGCGGCCATGCGCTCGGTCTGCCGCGCCTCTGCATCCGCCTCGGCCTGCCGGTCGACCGGACGCGGCCAGATCGATGCCGGCGGCTCGCAGCCGAACAGCCGACGATAGCTGTCCAGCGTGTCGCGGTAGCGCTGCGCGTACACGGCGGCCTCGTCGGGCGCGCCGGTACCGGGCATATGGTGCAGCCGTGCGTGCAGCACATCGGCGCAGAAGACGTCCCAGTATTCGAGCGTGTACTGCAGATGGAAATGCCACGCGGCATCGACCGCGACCGACGGCGTGACCGGATGCCCGGCCGCCTGCGCGAGAAACGCGAAGCGCTTGTATTCGTCGATTACGGCCAGCGCGTGGTCGTGCGACCAGCCTTCGGCTTCGGCGAGGCGCCGGCTGTACGGCAGCGGCGCATGCGGATCATCGGGCGAATACGCGTGCAGACGCGCGAGCAGCGCCTGCTGCGCATCGGTCAGCGGGCAGGCAGCGACTGCGGTCGAAGTAGACGGGATGGCAGCCATCGGGAGTCGGCGCGATGCGCGGACGGCCGCCGCGCTCGACGCTTGGAGTTGTCGTTGCGGGCGATTCTCGCACAACGGAAAGGCGGCGGAATAGCGTGGGAACGGCCCGGCAGATGACGATGCGATGCCGTGCGGTGACGCTACGCCTGGACGACTTCAGGAAAACGGATCGGGAAATTCGACGCCTGGAATCAGGCTATTTGGCGCGCCCGGCTGGGATCGAACCAGCAACCCCTGCCTTCGGAGGGCGGGAATATAGGTTCACGACCGTCCATGAACATCCGAAGAAACCCGATAATCCATTGAATTTATTGAAAAATAAGAGCATTGCCGTCCAACGAGATCCAGCCTAAAATTTCCGTACCATTTCCGTACGAAAATCATGGCTACTCCTATCGTCAGCAAGACCGCACGCGACAAGCTGCCCCCACGCCGGGAACCCTACTTTGCACGGGTTCAATCCGGTCTCTACGTCGGGTTCCGTAAACTCGCCGAGGGCGACGGGACCTGGATTGCTCGCAGACGCAACGAGGCGGGCAAGCAAGAATACAAGGCACTCGGCACCCTCCCGAGCTTCGATGATGCGGTGAAAGCTACCCTCGAATGGTCGAAAGCGGCAGACGC
>NZ_BCPO01000003.1:0-3758 GCF_016586105.1 Burkholderia sp. E168m15 | reverse complement strand
GCGTTGGTGGCAAACGTCGTCGGTATGATCGAGCAGCCCGCTATCGACAAGAACCTCCCCCTCGATATTCGAGGCACCGCTTTCCAACAGCGTGTTTGGCAAGTGCTTCGCAAAATTCCGGTGGGAAGCACACTGAGCTATGCGCAGGTCGCGCGCCTCGTTGGAACTGACGTGTCGGAGCTTGATATTGCCAGCGCTTGCGCTGGCAACCCGCTAGCCGTTGCGATCCCTTGCCATCGCGTAGTCAGAACTGATGGAAGGTTTTGGGGCTATGCATGGGGCATTGACCGCAAGCAGGCGCTGCTTGACCGTGAACGTTGCACTCACGTGCAATCGTGAGCGACGATAATCATGAACGATTGCCGTGCCTCCGGTTTGAAGCGTCCGGCATAACGCAGCCCAGAGAGGCTCGGCAAAACGATTTCAGGGTACGCGCCGCGTTAATTACGCCACGGCAGCAACAGGCACCCGGAAAGGCGCACCGAGACGATTGAACGCGTTCATCGCGGCGATGGCGATCGTGAGGTCAACCAGGTCCTTCGGCGAAAATGCCGCCGCAGCAGCGGCATAGGCTTCATCCGATGCATGCGTTTCGCTGACACGCGTGACTTCCTCAGACCAGGCCAGCGCGGCACGCTCCTGATCGGTGAACAAGTGCGCAACCTCATCCCACACTGGCACCAGCGTAATTTTGTCGACGGACATGGTTTTTCTGAGATCGCGGCTATGCATGTCGATGCAATGCGCGCACCCGTTGATTTGCGAGACGCGGAGAAACACGAGGTGGACAAGTTCCTCGGGGAGATTCGTCTTCTTCGTGACGTAGTGGTGGATACCAAAAAGCGCCTTTGCGCCGTCCGGTGCGGTCTCTTGCCAGTTCATGCGGGTCATCTCGGTCCTTCTCCGTGGGTGATGCGAATAGTGTCGCCGTCGCGTCCAAGCCGCCTATCGACTTGCGCCGCGATCCATGTCATAACGCAACGTTACTCCGCTGGGCATTAGAGAAACAGGCCCAAAAACTGGCGAAACGACTGGCCCAAAAATGAATCAACCGAATTCGCCCGCTGCGCTGTCCATCCTGGTGGACCGTGCCATCGCCGAGCCGATCGGCGACCAGATCCATGCGAGCCTGCGCCAGGCAATCGTCGAGGGCCGGCTCGTACCCGGACAGCGCCTGCCTTCCGGCCGGGACCTCGCTGCGCAACTTGGCGTCGCCCGCGGCACCGTCCGCGTGGCCTACGATCGGTTGATCGCCGAGAATCTGGTATTCGGTGCAGGCTCCTCGGGCACACACGTTTGCGCGCGGCTGCCCGCGGAGCGAGCGGATGGCGAGGCTTCCCTTGACGGGCCTCTAGCGGATTTCACCCGCCCATTTTCGAGCGCCCCGCTTCCATTCCAGATGGGCGTACCGGCCCACGACGCATTCCCAGCCAAGCTCTGGGCCCGCATGCGCACGCGTGCCGTACGCGCCGATGCCTTCGCTTACACGGCCTATGCCGATCCGCGCGGCGAACCTGCCCTGCGAGCCCAGATCGCGAGCCACCTGGCCGTAAGCCGGCAGATGCAATGTCATCCCGATCAGGTCATCGTCACCAGCGGATACCGGCAAAGCCTGATGCTGGCACTGACCGCACTGCGCGCGCATGGACGCAAGGCGTGGCTCGAGGAGCCAGGCTATCCACTGGGAAGACGCGCGCTGGAAATCATCGGTGCAGCGGTCATACCCGTACCTGTCGATGCCGATGGGCTGCGAGTGGAGGCTGGCGTCGCCAGCGCGCCAGATGCTTTGCTGGCGTTGGTCACGCCGGGCCAGCATGCCCCGCTCGGCGTGACCCTGTCGCCGGCACGAAGGCATGCGCTGCTCGACTGGGCGGCGACAAGGGGTGCCTGGATCATCGAAGACGACTATCTCGGAGAACTACAGCTCGAAGGCCGCGCCGCACCGGCCCTTGCTGCAGGCGAAGGTGCCGAGTGTGTGGTTCACATCGGCGCGTTCAGCAAGACGATCAGCCCGGGGCTCGGCCTGGGTTTCGTCGTTGCCCCACGCTCAGTGGCGGAGCGTCTGGTTGAGGTAGCCGCCGTGTTGTCCCCAGCTCCGAACCGGACCACCCAATTGGCGGTGACGGAGTTTCTGAGGAATGGACACTACCTGCGGCACCTGCGACAGATGAAGGCGCTCTATGCGGAGCGCCGACGCCTGACGCTGGCGCATGTCAACAAGTTTCTGCCGGGCACCATGATGGCGGGCCTGGGGGTGATCGCACCGCTGCCACAAACCGCCGACGACCGCATGGTTGTCGGCATTGCCCGGGCGCATGGCCTCGCGCCTTCGGCACTCTCCGCCTGGTACCTTCGCCGCAGCAACGCACAAGGTGGCTTGCTACTCAGCGCGACAAACCTCCGCCCAGACAACATCGAGACCGTCTGCGCGACGCTTGCGGGTATCGTTGCGTCATCAAGTCGTAGCCCACATGAGTCCAACGGTCGCCAACGCGGCGTCGAACGTCCGCTTTCTAGAAATATCGACGACCGCTAAGGGTCGGAAAGAGCCGACCGCCGGATGCCATTTTCCAACGTTGGACGCCGTCAGACCAGATCGCTCAAAGCTGCGAAAAAGGGGGAGATTGTCTACGAGCAGCCGCCTTGGCCACGCAACATTGGGCGTCGGCAGTTTAGAGCCGGGAGATTTTCGGCAGGATAACGCGGAGCAGCTTTAGAGAACAGGGAGCAAGGCCGAGGGCCTCGACTGACGCGCTTTGGTGCATGGCGCATTTCCGTATGATTTCCGTACGAACTTGCCCAGCGCTAGAGGCGCTACACCAACTCCTTGATTTTTATCATTTTCTTGGCGCGCCCGGCTGGGATCGAACCAGCAACCCCTGCCTTCGGAGGGCAGTACTCTATCCATTGAGCTACGGGCGCGTGAGACAGTGAAGCGACCCCATATACAGGCCGCCCACGATTGGCAAGACGGCAAGGATACCCGGTTTCCCAAGACGCGTCCACCTTGCCCGCCGAATCGCCGCCGGGCGCCGCTGCGTGCGGGTAAACACGCGCCATCGCGCCGCTCGCCGTGATGTAAACGTTCCGTCTATAATCGTCCGTGCTTCATTGGACTGCCATTTTGCCGTTGCACCGCGCTCACAATTCCTATTCATGGAGACGAGGCAAGCATGAGCGAAGCACCCCACGAATCTCCCGTCAAAACCCCCGGGCAGCTGATTGCCGTCATCATCGCGTCGTTCGCGATCCCGATCATCCTGATCGTCCTGTTCGCCAATTACGCGAACCATGCGTTCCGTTCCGGCGCCGGCACGGACGCGCTATCCGACGAGCAGGTCGCCGCACGTATCGCCCCCATCGCGAAGGTCGAGGTGAAGGACGCCAACGCACCCCGCACGTACAAAACCGGCGAGGAGGTCTACAAGGCCGTCTGCGTGACCTGCCACGGCACCGGCGCCGCCGGCGCGCCGAAGTTCGGCAACAAGGACGACTGGGCGCCGCGCATCTCGCAAGGCTTCGACACGCTGCTGAAGACGGCCCTCGCGGGCAAGGGCGCGATGCCGGCGCGCGGCGGCACGAGCCCCGACGACGTCAGCGACTATGAAATCGCCCGCGCGATCGTCTACATGGCGAACAACGACGGCGCGAACTTCCCCGAGCCGGCCGCACCGGCCGCCAATGCGGCGCAGCCCGCCAGCGGCGCGCCCGCGTCGGGCGCCGACGCGTCGAACGCGCAGGCCGCCGCGGCCATGGCC